>JAQBWE010000081.1 GCA_027625315.1 Planctomycetota bacterium | reverse complement strand
CTCAGCGACCCGTCGCCCGCGGTGCGTACGGCCGCCGCACGCGCGGCGTTGGAGGGCTGGACACGTGTCCAGAACGACAAAGCCCTGCTGCTGGCCATCCTGCCGGTGCTCACGACGGACGCGCAGCAGGAGCCGGGCGACGACCTACGCTGGTTCCGTCTCGGCGCCGCACGGAGCTTGGTGGGTGACACCGTCGGCGCGCTCGAGGCCTACGAGCGGCAGGTCGAGCTCGATCCCTTTGCCGGCTACGTCAAGCAGGAGATCGCGCGCCTGCGGGCGCAGCTGCCGAAGTAGCGCTCCGCGTGGCGCGGGCCGGGTCGAACGCTTGCGGTCCGGACGCGCCCGCCGTCAGCATGGCGGCGGCCAAGCGTCCAACGGCGTACGAGAGCGTGACCCCGTGTCCGCCGAGTGCCGCCACGTGAAAGAGTCGCGGCTCGCGCGCATCGGGTCCGATCACCGGCAATCGATCGCTCGCGAACGTGCGCTGCCCGACCCAGCGGCGCGCAATGCGGAGGTCGCCGAAGCCTGGCTGGA
The DNA here is from genome assembly GCA_027625315.1 of Planctomycetota bacterium. Taxonomy (GTDB): domain Bacteria; phylum Planctomycetota; class PLA2; order PLA2; family JAEUHO01; genus JAHEIK01. Next base: position 11,575 of record JAQBWE010000081.1, on the reverse strand, counting down.
ATCGTGCGAGCTTCGCGTAGAGCTGCTCGATGACCTCCGGATCCTCGCCGTAGTCACCCGGCGCTGCGGGTGTTTCATCGCACGCGCAGAGCAGCAAGCCCCCGGACTCCGGGCGCAGGTAGTACTCGGCTCGCACATCCCACAGGTAGGGCCAAGCCGGGTCGATCGCAGGGTCGGGAGCCGAAACGAACAAGTGGCGCTTCCGGGCCTCCAGTGCCAGCTCGCCTACCTCGCCGGCCCACGGACCGGCAGCGTTGACGACGTGGGCCGCGAGGATGGGGCCGCTGCTGGTGAGCACGCGCAGGCCCTCGGGCGTGGACTCGTAGCCCTCGAAACTCACGCCGTAGCGCACGTCTTGGCCGGCGAGATAGCGCTGCAACAAGCCCGCGACATCGACCGTGCCGTCCGCCGGGCACCACGCCCCCCGGCCTGTGGCCGGCGGCATGCGCGTTGCCGCCTGCTCCTCGCCCGTACCCAGGAGGTAGCCGCCGGAGGCGCGGTACTCCGCCAGTGCTCCGGCGCGGAGCGCCGCGGCACCCTCCCGCGCGAGAGCACTTAGGGCTGCGCTCTCCATCCGTTCCCGCACGATGGCGGCGTTGCGACCCGAAGCGTGCATGCCGGGTAGGGGCTCGCGCTCGAGCAGGATGACATCTGCGACGCCGAGCTTCCGAAGGTGGAACGCCGTGGCCGCCCCGGCGAGGCCGGCGCCAACGATCAGGATGCGGCAGCGAGATGAGGTCATCGCGCGCATCATGGCACGCGCAGGCCGCGGTGCTACTGGCGGGCAGGCGGGGTGAGCACCCAGGTGACGACCTGATCGGCGGTCAGGACTTCGCGCAACACCCGGCCGTTGAATCCGCGCTGCGCCGCGTAGCCCTCCGCCTCGACGGCGGCCATCTCCATGCGCGCGCCGGCCATCTCCGGCGAGTCCGGTCCAGCCATGGCCATGCCGGCCGCGGCCTGGCGTCGGCTCTCAAGGAAGGCCTCGCGTACAGATCCCAGTTCAGCCCGTAGGGCAGCGAGCTGCGCGCGTTGCTCAGGAGTGAGCGTCAGACCCGCGAGCAGCTCAACGGAGGTCACACGGCGCTCGGCGGCCGTGACCCGGGGAGGTATCGCCTCGATGGCCTGCCACTGGCCAGCCGTCAAGATCTCCCGGGCCTCGTCGATGGCCCAGCGTTGCAGCTCGACGAGTCGGTTCTGCGCGGCGCGGCGCTCCGCGCGCAACTCCGTCCGATCGGTTGCGCTCTGAATGCGCTTCACCAAGGCTTGGTCCGGGCCGGCCTGTACTTGCACCTCTTCGAGGACGGACCGGATTCGCGCGGTCTGCGAGACCGTCATCTCAGGCAGGGAGTACAGGTGCTCAAATGGCGTCTCGAGCTTCTGGTGGTCGGACGGCAGGCGCTGATGCAGTGCGGCGCGTGCCGGCTCCGCCATCACGTAGTCGACCAAGAGCCACCAGCGCGCCTCGAGTCGGCGGAGCCGCTCACCCACGGCGGCAGCCAAGGCCTTGTGGTGCAGAGCGTCCTCACCGGCGCGGGCCGCATCGGCCTCGTGACGACTACGTTCGGAGTCGAGCACAAGCAAGGCGCCATCGACTCGCGGCAATACGTGCGCGAGCAGGGCGCGCACATCGTCGGCGACCCCGTCGACGTAGAGTACCAGACCCAGCGCGTAGCGCGTGCTCCTGAGCGGCCCCGGCGGCGTGCTGGCGATATGCGCGAGGAGGCGCTCGTCGATCACGGGATCCGTGACATGGGTGAGAGCCTCAGACAACACGGGCGCGAGCTGCTCGCGTACGACGCGCGCGTGCTCGGCGAGGCGCCGACCGCCGTCATCGTCGGGATCGGGACGGGCGGCGCGTTGCTCTTCGATGCGCCGCAGGCGCTCGCCCAGCGACGTGGCGCGCTGCACGAGTTCGGGGTGATCGCGTGTCAGCTCCTGCACCTCGAGTTCATTGATGGGGAGCAGCGCCCAGTCTCCCGGGGCGATCGTTCGAGCGGGGTTGGCCTCGTCGGCCTGCGCGCGCGAGAGCGCGCAGGCGAGCACGGCGAGGAGCAACACGATCCAGGAGCTACGCGGTACCGTCACGGCTTGTATCCCCAATGCCCAAGGACCCAGCGGCTGACCTCGTCGGGCGTCATGATGTTCAAGAAGATGTGGCCCGCGACCTCGCGCTCAAGGCGACCCTGCTCAGCGCGCGCACCGGTCATGGCCATCTCCATGCTCATCATCTGCGGCGAGTCGGGCCCATATGTGCCACTCTCAGCGCGCATCGCGGCGATCCGCGACCGAGCGGCTCGGCGAGCCGCGTTGCCCTCAGTGCGGAACTGCTGGATGGCCGCGGCTTGCGCGGTCGTCGGCTCCCAGCCCTCGAAAAGCCGGCGGTAGTTCCCCGCGCGATCGCCCGTGGCAACGCGCGGAGGAATCGCGACGAACTCGCACCACTGCGTTGCGGAGAGGATGGCTCGCAGCGACTCATGCCGATAGCGATCGAGGGCGGCGAGCCGTCCGTAGGCCGCGCCGCGCTCCTGCGCAATTCGCTGGCGCTCCGCGGCGTCGGGCGGAGTGTCCGACTGCGCCCCGAGGCGGCGCACCGTTGCGAGGTCCGGGGCGCGCTCCTGCTCCACCTCAGTTAGCAGAGCGCGCAGGCGTGCCGCCTGGTTCGGCTCGAGACCGGAGAGCTCGTAGAGATGGTCCGCCTCCTGCGACTTGGTTCGTAGCGGCTGCGGCAGGCGCTCGCCGATCCAAGCGCGCTGCGCCACGCTCAGCGTGTGGTCGACAAGCATCCAATAGCGTTGATCGATGATCTGCAGCTGGCGGTCGAACGTCCGCGCCAGACCGCGCTGCTGAGGCTCATCAAGTCCGCTCTGGCCCACGGCCAGCAAGGTTCGCTCCCGTTGCGCTTGCAGCGCGTTCCGAGCCGCGTCGACTCCGGCGTGCACGTGCTCAAAGAGGGCGCGCTGCGTGGGGGTCAAGTCGGGCTCAAGTAGGACGAGCGAATGCGCATAGCGGACGACGCGGTCGGAACCAGCCGGCGCGTGATTCATGTGCGCGATCAGTGAGCCTTCGACGCCGAATGCGACGAGCGCCTCGGTGAGGCGTACGAGCAGCGCGGACGTTTGGACACCCGCGCGTCGCACGCGTACTTCCAGCGCCGGGCGGGCTTCCCCTTGGGTCTTGGCGAGTTCGGCCCGCAGGCGGAGCCACTCGCGGTGGGAGCCAACGGAGTGGTTGAAGAGCCGGCCATGCTGCTCCGTGAACGTCGCGCGGCTGCTGACGTCGAAGGGCAGGAGGTCGATCGCCTGGGCCTTCAGCGTCGGGGCGAGCGACTCCTCCGCCGCGGCGGAGCCGGCTGCGAGCGTGACGGCAAGCGCCGCGCCCACGAGGAGCAGCGTGAGTGGCAAGCCGCCTCTCATGCGAAGAGTCCGAGCGGTGTGAACTCGCCCACGATGGGCCGCGGATCGACGCGTAGCGCGCTCGCGAGGATCGCGGCGTACACAGAACGAAAATCGGTCGTGAACTTGAAGTTCTCCTGGTCGAGGTCTTCGAGTGAGGGATAGGCACCGTGGAAGCCCGGGACGAGGCCCTGGCCGATCACGAAGACCGGGCCGGCGGATCCATGATCGGTGCCGCCGGAGAGGTTCTCCGTCGCACGGCGACCGAACTCGCTCATGACCAAGGTGACCACGCGTTCACCGAGCCCGGCCTTCTCCAACTCCGCTTGGAAGGAGTTGAGATTGTTTCCGAGCTGTGCCAGCAGCCCGTTGTGCGCCGGCCCCTGATTGGAGTGCGTGTCGTAGCCGCCCATGCTGAGCTGGATGCACTCCAGCCCAAGGTCGGCCTTCAGGAGCGCCAGGGCGTGACCGAGGCTGTCGCCCAGGGGGCCTTGGAACGGCGCCCGGACGCGCTGGAGCTGCGCGATACGTTGAGCCACGTCAAGCGCCTGCGCGCCGCCGGCACCCACATCGCCGCGGGTGCCTTCCATCGGCGCGTACGTGCGGTAGAGCTGCGCCGCACCATCCATGCCCGCGGGTACGCGGAAGCGACCGAAGTCGGTCAGAGTCACGGACCCGGGAGTCGAACCGGCGAAACTGAGCGGCGCTTCTCTCTCGAGCGCCACCGCGCGCAGCGGGGCCTCCGTCGGGTGAGCGTCGAGCGTGCGCCCGATCCAGCCGTACTGCGGCGTGCGCTCGGGCTGAGCCGTGAACCAGATCTCTGTGGACCGGAAGTGGCTGTAGTTGGGCTCCGGATAACCCACGCCGTTGACGACGGCGAGCCGGTCGCGCCGAAACAGCGCCTCAAATCCAGCCAGGGCGGGGTGGAAACCCAGTGTGTCGGAGACCTTGCGCACCGCGCCAGCATCGAGGGCTAGGCTCGGACGCAGCACGCGGTAGCGCGGGTCCTTCCAGGGCACCACCGTGTTGAGACCATCGTTGCCGCCGTTCAGATGCAGCAGAACGAGCGTGCGCCGATTCGAGCCGCGCGGCACATCTTCGCCGAGCGCAAGGCGCGGCAAGGCCCACAAGCCGCCGAGGGCAATGCCGCCAGCCAACAAGCCGCGGCGGGTGAGAGGAGTCGAAGCTTGCACGCGGTCCTCCGATGTCAGTTGACTTGGAACTCTGGGCCGCCCAGAAGAAGCGCCATGCGGCCTTGCGGGGTGGTCTCGGCCTCGAGCGCGGTGCGCGTGGCGGCCGGCATTTCGTTCTGCAGAGCGACGTCGACCAACTGCGCGGCGATCCCCGCCCGCTCGGTCTCAGCCGGCAGGACGGAGATGATCTGGGCCGCGCGCAGGCGCTCCACGATGCCGACGCTAGACATCCATGCGCGACCCTCCGGCCAGCCCTTGACCGACGGCGGATAGAAGAGCACTTGGCCCATGCGCGCGAGCGCTTCCGGAACGACGGCCGGAACGGTCTCGGCGCCAACGGCGCGCAGCGCCGCGATGCAGAACTCGACCGGGCTCTTCACCAGCGCGCGCTGACGCGCGGGCTGACGGAACGCGGGGGCGCGTAGGATCGTCGCCAGCGTGGCCCGCGTACTCAGTCCGTTCGCGCGCATCTCCGTGGCGAGCGCCTCGACCTCCTCAGTCGTCGGCTCGGGATGCGAGAAGAACCGCAGGAACTTCGTGGCGAGGAACCGTGCGCACGCCGGTTGCGCCACAAGGATGTCGATGACCTCCTCGCCGCCGAATGTCCCGGTCTGGCCGTGGATCGTCTTCGAGCCCGCGTCGTGAAACTCGGGACGAAACACGAACGTGTGCTTGCGGCTGCCCCAGCCCGTAAACGCCCGGGCGACCTCACGGATGTCTTGTTCGGTGTAGTTGCCGATGCCGAGCGTGAACAGCTCCTGCAGCTCGCGGCCGTAGTTCTCGTTCGGATGCCCGCTCCGATTGGCGTTCCCATCGAGCCAGCGGATCATGGCCACGTCCCGGCTGATGCCGAGCACCAGCTCGCGGAACGAGCCGGCCCCGTGCGTTCTCAGGAGCGTGTACTGATTCCAGAGCGCCTGGGGATCGTTGACCTTCGCGTCGGAGGTCGCAAAGTGGCCGTGCCAGAAGAGCGTCAACTTCTCGGCGAGGCCCGCGGGGGCGTGCAGCATGCGCTCGAGCCAGAGCTGCTGGCTCGTGCCAAGGTCGTACGGATCGAACCCGGTCGGATCCACCGGCGGGGGCGCTTCGAGCTCCGCGAGCACGCGGTCCACGGCGTCGTCGTAGGTGAGCGTCGACCACGTGGCCCACGTAGCCAGCGCCGGACCGAAGCCGGCCCGCCGCAGCAGGTGGGCAATGGCGGCGGGACCCTGCAACAGCTCAGGCATCGACGCGTCTCCTCCTAGGAAGAGTACCCGGCCGACGGGCGGGAGTTTCAGGGCCGTTCCGGGGCGGAACCGGCGGCTGAGGCGCGATAGGCCGCGAGGACGCCGGGCACGACGCCCCGGGCGCGGACTCGGCCGCCATCGAGCCAGACGGCTTCGGCGCACATCCGGGCAACGGAGTCGAGGTCGTGGCTCACGTAGAGAACGGCCGCACCCGCGCGGCAGAGAGCCGCGATCGCTTCCTCACAGCGCTGACGGAAGCGCAGGTCGCCGACGGAGAGCACCTCGTCGACGAGCAGCAGGCGCGGGCGCACATGCACGGCGACCGCGAAACCGAGGCGGGCGTACATGCCCGTGCTGAAGAACTTCACGGGCGTGTCGAGTGCGTCTTCCAACTCAGCGAAGGCCGCGATCGACCCAAGCAGGGGGCGCATGGCGGTCCGGGCGACGCCCAAGATCGAGCCGTGCAGCAGCACGTTCTCGGCGGCCGTGAGTTCGGGATGAAACCCTGCGCCGAGCTCGATCAGCGACGCGACCGGCCCGCGCACGACGACGCGACCCGCGTCCGGGGGCGTGATGCGGGCGATGATCTTCAGCAGCGTGCTCTTGCCAGCGCCGTTTGCGCCGACGACGCCGGTGATTGCGCCGGCTTCCACAGTCAGATCGAACGCCTCAAGGGCCACGACCGACGTGCCCGGTGGGGGGGCGCGCCGCACCAGGCGCATGACGGTGTCGCGCAGGCTGCCGTAGGCCGGCGCACCGCGCCGGAAGCGCTTGCTGAGGCCCTGGATCTCCAACATGGCGGCCATCAGACGATGTCCGCGAAGCGCCGCTCAGCGCGTAAGAAGAGCAACCAGGACACGACGAGGAACACGAGTGCTCCGAGTGCACCTAAGCTCGTGCGGACGGGATCAGGAGTGACTCCGTGAATCGCAGCCTCCCTGAGACCTGCCACGACGGCGGTGAGCGGATTCAGCGCTGCCACGCGCTGGGCAAGGTCCGGCAAGGCGGTCAGTGGGTAGACGATGGGCGTGGCGAAGAACAGCACCTGGAGCGCGAGAGGCAAGCCGTGCTTCACATCGCGGAAGCGGACGTTCACGGCCGCACCGGCCAGCGCGCACGCGGCGGCGAACGCCACGAGGATGGCGAGCAGCGCGGGCACCCACAGGAGCGTCACGTGCCAGCCCGAGCCGTAGTAGGCGAGCAGTGCGCCCCAGAGCGCTAGGCCCAGCAGCAGGTCAACACCCACCGCGAGAACCGTGGCCAGGGGTAGCGCCTCCCGCGGGAACCAGATCTTGCGAATCAAACCGGCCTGATTCACGAGCGTCGGTACGGCGCCACTCACGGCCGTGTGGAAGAACGTCCACGGTACAAGCCCGGTCGCCACGAACAGGACGTACGGCGTCGAGCCGACGTCGACGTGCAGAGCGGAATGAAACACCAGGGTTGTGATGGCGATGAGTGCGGCCGGCTGCACCAGGGCCCAGAGCGCTCCGAGGACCGACTGTCGGTAGCGCACCTGCAGCTCGCGCAGCGCGAAGCTGCCGAGCAGGCCGCGGTAGCGCCACAGTGTGCGCCCGCGGCTCGTCGGCGGCGCTGAAGCCTCGATGACGTAGCCGGTGTCGGGCGCGAGCGGTTTGCCTTGGTCGAGGCCTGAGGCCACGTGCGCTCCCCGGGTAGGACCCGCCGAATCTGGCGGCTCGATGCCATGAAACCTGCAGGTCTGCGCCCGCGCGGGAAGAATACGCGCTGCGCCGGCTTCCACAGAGGGCCCGGCACCGAGGTTCTCATGTTCAGCGTGCTCGCCCTGCTCTGCGCCTGCCTGGGCACCGCCGTCGCCACGCCGCTCCTGCGGCGGGGGGCCGCCCGCTGGGGACTCGTGGACGTGCCCGGGGAGCGCTCGACGCACCGCACGCCGGTGGCGCGCATCGGCGGTCTCGCCGTGGTCGTGGGCATCGGCGTCGGCCTGTTCGGGGCTTGGGTAAGCTCGCACGTCGCCTTGGACGCGCTCGTGCCCTGGCTCCTACCCGCGGCGGCGTTCTTGGCGATTGGGCTCTGGGACGATCGCTGCCGCCTCTCCGCGCGCGTGAAGTTCCTGCTGCAGGCGCTCGCGGCCGCAGGCGCCGTCGCCGGGGGGCTCCGGTGGGAGGGCGCCGCGCTCGCGCCGTTCGGTGCGCTGGAGTTCGGGGTCGCGACGCCTTTCATGACGTGGCTCTGGATCCTGGCGGTCGTCACGCTCATCAACCTGATGGACGGACTCGACCTCATCACGGCGACGACGTGCGCCGTCATGCTGGGCGCGATGGCGGGTGCGGGGGCGGGACCGTGGGACGGCGCAGTCGCTGCCGTCGGACTGGGCGCCGTGCTGGGGTTCGTGCCGTGGAACATGGCACCGGCGCGCGCGTTTCTGGGCGACGCGGGCACACATCTGCTCGGCTTCTTCGTGGCCTGCGCGGCGTTGCAGGGTCCCGCCAGCGGCAGTGCCCTCCCGTGGGTGCTGGCGTCGGCGCCGCTGCTACCGGGAGTGCTGGACCTGGCGGGCGGCTTGATTGGCAAGGCGCGCCGGGGCGTGCCCTTGTCGCAGGCGCATCGGCAGCACCTGAGCCAGCGGCTCGCGCGCGCATCGGGCTCCCATGCGCGCGCGGCCCTGCGCTACGGCGCGCTCGCGTGCGTGGGTCTCGCGCTAGGTGGGTTGGTCGCACCGCACTGGGGGCTGATCCCGTGCTTGCTGCTCGCGGGCGTCGTCGTCCTGTTGCACCTACTGCAAGGGCTACGCGCAACTCGCGATCAGCCCGTCGAGTACGGCGCCTGACACACACTGACCCCGGAGGCCGCTAGAACGGGTAGATGATCGGCAGCAGGAACACGGCCAAGATCCAGAACAAGATCACGAGTGGCGTGCCGAGGCGTAGGTAGTCGCGCAGTCGGTAGCCGCCCGGGCCGTAGACGAGCAAGTTGGTTTGGTAGCCGATCGGCGTCAGAAACGAACACGATGCGGCGAGTGCCACCGCAAACACGAAGGGGCGGTGGGACACCTCGGCTCGTTCCGCGGTCTCCAAAGCGATCGGCACCATGATGGCGGCTGTACCAGCGTTCGTGACGATCTCCGTGAGGATGGCGGTCGTCAGGTAGATCATGGCGAGTACGCCGTAGTGCTCCCAGCGCGAGCCGAGTCCACCCTCTACCCACATGCCGCAGGCGAGCAGCTGATCGGCGATGTCCGTCGCGAGTCCCGACTTACTCGCGGCGGCGCCCACGCCGAGCATGCAACCGAGTACGACGATGATGCGCAGATCGATCGAGCGGTACGCATCCGAACTCGTCAAGCAACCAGTCGAAACCACGACCAACCCCGCGAGGAGTACGCACACGCTCAAGGGGGCTCCGAGAGCGGAGGCGCCCAGAGCGAGCGCGGTCGCGGCCAGCGCGATGGGGGCCTTGCGTTTGCGTCGCACGGGCGGGGGCGTACCGCCGAGCAAGACGAGATCGCGCTCGTTACGCGCGAGCCGACCGATCGACTCCGGCTCGCCTTGGACGAGCAGGATGTCGCCGACGCGGAGCCGGAGCGCACCGAGATGATGGCGTAGATGCTCGCCGTGGCGCATGACTGCGAGCACGACCACGCCGAAGCGGTCGCGGAAGCGGGCCTCGCTGACCTTCAAGTGATCCAAGGCAGACCGCGGAGCCACCATGACCTCGGCCAAGGCCACATCGATGCCCGCGACGCGACCCCCGGCCTGGACGTCCTCCGGACCGCTCAGCCCGGGCTCTTCGAACAGCGCCACGAGGGCCTCCGGGCGACCCTTGACCAGCAGCACGTCGTCGGCCTGGAGCCGCTCTTCGTGCAGCGGCGGCCACACCATCTCCTCGCCTCGGATGAGTTGCAGCACGCGCATGCGTTTGAGGAGCTCAGGGAACTCGGTCAGCTTCCGACCGATGAACTTGCTGTCGTTCTCGAGCAGCAGGCCGGTCATGTACTCACGCGTCGCGTCCGCGCTGACGGCGGTCACCAAGCCCGTGCGGTTGGGCAGCAGGCGGGGGCCGACGAAGACGAGGTAGGCAACGCCGACGGCGCAGAAGACAAGTCCAATGGGCAAGATCTCGAAGAACGCGATGCCGGCGTCCGCGCCGAGGCGCTGGCGCACGATGCCATCGACGAGGAGCGTGGTGGTCGTCCCTACGAGGGTGAGTGTGCCCCCCATGATGGAAGCGTAGCTGAGCGGCAAGAGCAGCCGGCTAGGGCTCAACTTGATCTCGTGGCACGTCGCCACGAGGAGGGGCAACAGCAGCACCACGACGCCGGTGTTGTTCATGATGCCCGACAACAACATCACGACCGGCAGGAGCGCCAGCAGGAGTCGCCGCTGCCCTCGCGCGGCCGTGTTCTCGACTAGCGTCGTGATGCCTTGTGCGGCCCCCGTGCGCTGCAACGCCTCGGCGAGCACGAACATACTGGCGACCACGATCAACGTCGTGCTGCCGAACCCGTGGACGGCCTCGCCCGGCAGGAGGACGCCGCCCAGCACGAGGACGGACAGGGCCAGGATCGCGACAAGATCGAGGGAGAGCGCCGGCACTACGGCACCACCGAGCACGATGCACACAGCGACCAGCGTGAGGATCTTGGACGAGTCCACGGGGAGAGGCTACGGACGTCTGTGCCGAAGCGCAAAGGGTTCAGGTCCGGCTGTGTTCCCTGCATGGACGCGCGGCGAGCGCGCCAGCGCGCGGTTCGGCGTGTGTTCCTAGGCCGAGTGGGCTGGGCCCCCGTAGGATCGGGCGGCGGTTCAGAGGCCGCTAGGAGACGCGATGCTCGCCAATTTCAGCTGGGTGCGCGAACGCCAGGTGGCTGGAATGGGTTACCCATTCGGCTCGCCGTGGGGAGCGCTGCGCGCGCAGGGTGTGCGCGCCGTGCTCACGCTCACGGAGCGCCCACTCGCCGACGATCCGGCCGAAGAGGGGCTCGTGGCGCTGCACGTGCCGATCGTTGATTTTGGCACCCCGTCGCTGGAACAGCTGACTCGCTGCGTGGAGTGGATCGAAGCGCAGGTGGCCGCGGATCTGCCGGTGGCCGTGCACTGCATGGCCGGAATTGGTCGAACGGGCACCGTTCTCGCCGCGTGGCTTACGCGTTGCGGGACGAGTGCGGATGAGGCCGTCGCGGAAGTGCGCCGGCTACGCCCCGGCTCCATCGAAACCGCCGGCCAGGTTGAAGCCATCCGTCAGTTCGCCGCCCAGGCGGGGGAGAGTCGTTCGTGAGCGCAATCCGGATCGTGTTCTCAGGAGCCCAAGGCCGCATGGGCAGGGCCCTGCTGCCAGGCTTGCGCGCGAATCCCGCGCTTGAGGTGGTCGGCGAGACGGACCTCGGCGACGACCTCGAGGCGACCGTGCGGGCCGCGGAGGCCCAGGTGGTTGTGGACTTCACGACCCCGGAATCGGCCGTTGCCAATGCGCGCGCGATTCTCGCTGCGGGCGTCCAGGGGGTGATCGGCACGACGGGCTTCTCCGCGGCGGACTTGGACGCACTCGAGACCGAGGCGCGTAGCAGCGGCCGTGGACTCCTGATCGCGCCGAACTTCTCGCTCGGCATGATCTTGCTCCAGCGCTTCGCAGCCGAGGCCGCGCGCTGGTTCCCGCGGGCTGAGATCGTCGAGACGCATCACGAGGGCAAGCTGGACGCCCCCTCCGGTACGGCGCTGCGCACGGCGGAGCGGATGGCGGCCGCGGGCGCGGAGGCCGGGCCGGGCGCGTCGCAGGCGGCGCG
>JAQBWE010000080.1 GCA_027625315.1 Planctomycetota bacterium | reverse complement strand
CGTGTGCGCGCCGAGGTGGAGCGGCTGCTCGCAGCCGAAGACGAGCAAGCGGCGACGAAGCGCCGTCACGCTTCCTAGGAGCCTACGATGGAATCCAACGACATCGCCGTGTGCGCGCGCGACGTGCACCTGTCCTTTGGCCGCACGCGCGTGTTGCGTGGCGTCGATCTCGACGTCCCTCGCGGGGTGACGACCGTTCTGCTCGGCGCGAACGGCGAAGGCAAGACGACGCTGCTCGGAGCCTGCCTGGGCATCCTCGCCCGCGGCGCTGGCCGCCTCGACGTGCTCGGGCTCGATCCGCAGCGCGATCCGAGCGAGCTCCGCACTCGGATTGGCTACGTGCCGAGTACGCCCGACGCCTACGACTGGATGCGCGTCGCCGATTGGTTCGCGCTGCTGCGCCCGCACTATCCCACGTGGAACGACGAACTCGCGCTCGACCTCGTCGTGCGGCTGGATGTCCCGCGCACCACGCGCTTCGGCCAGATGAGTCGCGGCCAGGGCATGAAAGCCATGCTGGCGGCCGCGCTCGCGCCGAATCCAGAGCTGCTGCTGCTCGACGAGCCGTTCGGCGGGCTGGATCCGCTCGTGCGCGAGGAGGTCTTGCGCAACGTGATTGCAGCGCTGGGCGCCGAGCCGCGCACGGTGCTGCTCTGCACGCACGATCTCGATGTGGCCGCGCGCGTGGCCGATCGCGTGGCGGTGCTGGCGGGTGGCCGCATCGTGCGGGAAGGGCCGGTGGAAGACTTTGCCGGCGGTGACGACGAGGCCGCGACGCCCGAGCGGCTGCGCCTCGCGTTGGCCGCGGCCATTCAGAGAGAGGTGGCGTGATGCGGTACTTGGCGTGGCTTCGTAAGGAGTGGCGTGATCATCGCGCGATCCTGATCGGGATCTTCCTAGCCGTGCCCGGCCTGACCGGGCTGGCGTATAGCGTGTTCGGCGAGCGCATCGGCGCGGCGCGACTCGAGAACGTGCGCGCGATCTTCCTCGCCATCGGCGTGGGGCTCGTCGTGTTCGCCGTCGCTGCCGACATGATTGCCGGGGAGAACCGCCGCGGAACGATCCGGGCCGTTCGCCGATTGCCAGGCGGCCTCGCGCACGCGCTGGCTGCCAAGGGCACGCTGCTCGCTCTCGTCTTGGTCGCGGTGATCGGACTGCAGGGCCTCTCCTTGGCGGTCGCCGAGGCGCTCAATGGCCCCGTGATGGAAGAGATCGGACTCAGCAACTACCACCACAACGGCGCGACGCGCTCGATGGCACTGCTGAGCGAGTTCGCAGCCTTCCCCACGAGCACGCTGTGGCTCACGGGCTCGGGCTACGCCGTCGTGGCGCTCTGGACGCTCCTCGTTTCTTCCTGGATGGGGCGGAGTGGGGTCGCCGGCATCGGCGCGCTCGTACTGCTCGCGGCGCTGGGCACGCCGTTCGTCCTCTTCTTCCGCGACCATCCGTGGTTCTTCCCCGGTCCGCTGCGACTCGCGAGTCTGGCCGCCATGACCTGCGCCGCGGTCGGCGTGCTGGCGACTGCCGTGTCATTCCTCGTCGGCCAGCGCTACGCTGGCCGGCCGTTTCGCCCCTTCGCGTGGGGGCTGTTGGTCGTGCTGCTCGCCTGCGGAGGCGGCTATGCCTACGCCCAGCGCGCCGTAGGCGACTGGCTGACGTTCGGACCGGAGACAGAGGACCTGCGCATTCACGACGCCTACGTGGGCGCGGGGGGCCGCTACCTCTACGTCAACGTCAGTCGGGGTGCGGCGTGGAGCGACGGCCGAGTCGTCGGTCACGCGAATCACAACGAGAACGATCCCTGGGGCTCGCGCCGCGGCACACCACTGCAGGCTTGGACCGTCGACTTGGAGACCGGGACGTACGAACCCGTGGACGGGCGCGCCATGCGCTACTTCATGCATGTGCCGGAAGCCTGGTCGAGCCTGCGTGGCCACCACCTCGAGCCGGTGGAGGCCTTGACTTGTTACCGACTCGAGGAGAGCGCGGACGCTCAGCTCGGACTCGCGTGGTGGAACGCCCGCACCGCGAGCGAGGTTCGAGTCCTGCCCTCCGGTGTGCGCGACGCGTCGACGCTGGATCTCGTGCGTGCTCAACTTACCGTCGAGACCGACGTGCGCGCCGCCGATGGGCGCAGGCTGTGGAACCGCGACGGTGTGCTGGAGCGCGAGGGTGAGGCCTTCGAGCGGCCGACGGGTGTCGTGGCGCGCGTGCCCAAGACGGCATGGCATCAGCCCATTCCCGGCGGCTGGTTCGGCTTCCGGCACATCGATGGGACGATGCAGTTCGTCGTGCTCGACGCCGCGACCGGTGCGGAGCACGAGATTGAGAAGGCGCCCGCCACCGCAGGGTACGCCGCCGCGACGATGCTCTCGCCGGAGCACGCGCTGGTCCCGCGGGCAATCACCAAGGGCACGGCGCTGCCGCCCGGCGTGAGCCCGTGTGCGATCGTGTGGGTGCGCGACGGCGGTCGGATCGAGGACGTGCGCAACGTGCCGGACGTCGTGCTGCCAGTGTTTGCGCGCGACGAGGCGCTCGCGCTACGCGGGCCGCAGGGCGATCGCCAGCTCGAGCTGTGGAACCCTTGGACCGGAGCCACGCGCCGGCCGACGTGGATCGGGCGGGCGGTGGGGGCGCTTGACCAGGTGCTTGTACTCGGGCGTACTGGTGACGGTCGCACGCTCTTGCAGCTAGGCCGCAATCGCGCTGGATCGGCCTACGCCGTTCTGGATGCCCACGGCGAGACGGCGCGGGTGCTCCTGCCCATGGAACCGCGGGCTGAAGTTGGTGTCATCGCGCTCATGCCCGACAACGCCCTGGTACTCCGCGTTGGATACGGGCGGATCGTGCGGTTCGAGCCGGATGGTCGGGAGACGCAGTTGTTTCCGCGCAAGTAGCCGCCGCCGAGCTCGGGGCGCGCTCGATCAGCTCGCCAGGGGGCCCGGCGCGGAAGAGAGTCGCAGGGCGTGGGTGCCGGGCCGAAACGCGCTCAGCGACTGCTGCACTTGCAGCCCGGGCCACTGATACGTCACGCGCCCTTGGGCGGGTCGGAAAGTCGCTGTGTACAGCGTGCCCATGCCGCGCTCGTAGTTTGTGACATACAGGGGGGCGTTCAGGAACGCCTCAACGAACGCCGTTTCGTCCGCTTCGTCATCCGCCACAAGCGCCGCGAGGGCCGCGTCGCGTGCCACCGTCTCACTCAGCCGGGCATGCCGCGGCCACTGGATCGTCTCCTGGTGATTCGTGCAGTGGGCGCGGTCGTGCAGTCGCACGCCGCCGCCGGGAGCCGTGTAGACCGTGACGAATGCGCCGCTGGAGTCGAGCAGCAGGAAGTTGTAGGCCATGTGCGTCGGAATACGGGTGAGCACAGCCGCGGCGTCGGCCACCGTGGCGCAGGTCTCGAGGATGTACCGGGCGACCATCGGGGCGCCGAAGCCCGGCCCCACGGTCTCATCGCCGCCGAAGTTGAGCGACACGGCCAGCCCGCGGGCGTTCAGTCCATCGAGCGCGCCGAGCAGGCAATCCGTCGTGGCGACCACGGGGGTTCCGCACCACTCGCTATGCAGCACGATGCCGTCGAAGAGCCGGGGCGTGTAGTCGTAGTTGTGAACTAGGAGCGGCTTCGGCCCCGCGCGCACGGCCTGTGCGCAGCCCACCACCGTCGGCGGCGGGCACCACATGCTCAAGAAGCGCGCTTCGAGGTCGCCACCGCCCGTGCACTCAAGGGCAGCGTGCCAACTCGTGAGGAGCTCAGGCATGTGCTCCGCGAGTGCACCTTCCGCCTCCAGATAGCTCGGACGGTTCGAGATCGCCTCGCTCAACCACCACCCGCGGTACGCCGGCCAGTACTTCGCAAACGTCTGCGCGAACCACGACCCGGGCGCCCGCTCGGCCCGGAAGCGCATCGTGATTTCGTGGCCGCTGTCCCACGTCACAGGATCTTGAACCCGCCGCTGGTCACTTCGGCCTCGACCGGCGCTGAACCGACGGGCTGGGACACGAAGTGGGCTCGCAGGCCGTCGATCCAGCCGCGGGCGCGAGGCGTCAACTCAAAGTCGTCGGTCATGAGTCGCCCGCGCGTCACGAGGATCCCTAGGTCGGCGCCCTCGTAGCCGAAGTCGCCCGCCGCACTGATGCGCAACCAGAAGCCCTCGGCCTCGGTCTCGACGGCCCTGCGGTGATAGTCAAAGCGTCGATGCGCCACGCTGCCATCAGCGGCCATGTGCCAGATCCCGGTCGGCGGCGCGTCCGTGAACTGGACCACATCTTCACTCGTCCACTTGATGACGAGCTGGCTCCACTCGTCGATGTTATCGGGGTCGGCCCAGCGGGAGTTGAGATCCTGGATGTCGAACTCGAAATCCACGTCGCTGAACTCGAGTAGATGGAACAGGAACAGCGGCATGTCGGCATGCGCGAACGCGGCGTGATTCGTGATGCTACTCGCGCCCGTGATGCGCGGATTGAGCTCGCCGAGGTACAGCTCCTCCCGATCCAAATCGATGAGGAAGTCGAGCTCGAAGTAGCCGCGGTAGCCCTCTTTGCGCAGCTGCTCGCCGAACTTGAACGTGTAGTCGACGGCCTGCTGGCGAATCGCGGGCGTGAACGCCTCAGCGAAGATCTCATTGCCACACCAGCCGCCGCGGTAGGGCGTCAATTCTGAGAACCCGACCAGCTCGGTCATGAGCGGCCCGACGATCGTTCCCTGCTTGGTCGTGCAGGCTTCGATGGCGGAACCGCGGCAGCGGATGCGCCGCATGATTTTCACCTCGGGCTCCGCCGCGATCTCCTCAGCGTGCTTCGCGTAGTCCTGCTCGTTGTCGATGAAGAAGGTGGTGTGCCCACTGTCGCCAAAGGCGGTTTGCACCACGAGCGAGTCGCCGAGGTCCTGCGAGGCCGACTTGAGGTCCTCCCACGACTTCACAGGGGCGAGCACGTTGGGGACGCTCGGCACGCCGGCCTTGTCGCCGATGCGCACGGTCTCAACCTTGTTGTCTACACGTTGCCGCAACTGGGCCGACGGGAACCACACCTTGAGACCGAGTTCCTGCGCGGCCTTTTCGGCGCGCTCGTCGAACATGAGGAACACGGCGCGGCCGGCGTCCTCGCGATCGCGCTCGCGGGCCCGGCGCCGGATGTAGTCGACAACCTCCTTGTGATGCAGGAGGTGGGCGACGATGTCTTCCATGGAGTCGAACGGCTCGTGGGGCGTGCGACTCGGAACGAACGTGTTCGGCTGCTGACCGTCACAGCAGTCGATGTAGTTGATGTGCCGGAAGTTCCGGACCCACTCGTCGATACCGAGCAGGTTGAAGTGCGTGGCGCTGACGAAGTAGATGGGCGTCTCGTTGCGATGGAAATACCGCCGAATGTCGGAGATGCCCTTGAGTGTTCGCTTCTGCGTCATGCCATGGCTCCCTTGAGTGCATCTTCGGTGAATACGCGCAGGCCCAGCTCGGGGCGATACCCGTGGATCTCACGCAGCTCCAGGGCTTTGAGGTACGCGAGAACCTCCGACGTGACCACGTGGCCCGGCGTGAGCAGCGGAAACCCCGGCGGGTACGGCGTCAGGAATAGGGCCGCTACGACCTCGCGTCCGCCCGCGATCGCCTCCTCGAGCGGGCCCCCCATACGGAGGTATTCCACGTTGCGCTCGTCGGTGGCGAGGAAGTAGGCCTTGCGCAGGTCACCCTCCGGCGTGCCCGTCTCGTAGCCGGGATGGAACGCACGGTGCCAGCGGCTCGCCCCGGGCAGGGCCGGCTGAAAGTTCATGAGATTGTCGGCCGCTTGGCGCAGTGACTCGCGCTCGACGGTGCCCATGTCCTCGATCTTGTCCTCCATCTCGCGCGCGATGCGCGTGAGGACTTCAATGAGGTGCGCGACGCTGCTGCGCGTCGTGCCGATGTGCGTCATGAACAGCACGGTGTTGCGTGACGTCTTGTTGATCTGGATGCCGTGGGCGGCCATCAGGTAGTCGTGTTTGAAGGTCTCGCCCTGGACGCCAAGCGCCGCGATGAGCAGCGTCAGTCGGCTCGGATCCACGACGAACTCGTCGCCGGCCCAGGCTTCTTCCATGGCGGCCCAGCCGCGCGAGTGGTCGTAGTAGTAGCGCATGCCGGACGCGCGGTGCTCGGCGGGGATCAAGTCGTCCGGGCGCAGGAAGCGGAACCACTTGCGCAGCAGCGGGCTGCTGGCGATCTTCTCGCGCAGGATCATGGCGAGCTCGACTTGCTTGTGAACCAGCTCGTAGCCCTCGAGCTCCACCTGACGGCGGCCAATGTCCAAGCTCGCGAGAATCTGGTAGTTGGGCGACGTCGACGTGTGCGTCATGAACGCATCGCGGAAGGCGTGCTCGATGTCCGGCCAGTCCTGGTCGAAGACGTGAATCATCGAGCCTTGGCGGAGGGCCGTGAGGGTCTTGTGGGTGCTCTGCGTCGCGTAGACGCGCACCCGCACCAGGTCCGGATCCGGGAAATCGGTCTTGTCGCTGGCTGCCTCGTAGCGCGCGCGGTACTCCTCGCTGCGGAAGTCCTCGCGCAGCGTCCGGGCGCTCGCCATCGCCGTGCGCGGGCGGTACATCGGACTAAACCGTGCGAAGGCGTACCACGCCTCGTCCCACAGGAAGGCGAGATCGGGCTTGATGGCCAGGCAGCGGCGCATGATGCGCTCGGGGTGGTACACGACGCCGTCGAACGTGCAGTTGGTCAGGAGGAGCAGCTTGACTCGCTCAAGCTTGCCCGCGGCTTTCAGGGCCTGCAGCGTCTCCGTGATCGTGGTGAGTGCTACGGCGCCGTAGATGGACCACCGGTCCAGCGGATAGCTGTCGAGATAGACAACGTGGGCTCCGGCCAAGGTCAGCGCGTAGTGGTGCGACTTGTGGCAGTTGCGGTCCACGAGCGCGATATCGCCAGGCGCGAGCATGGCCTGCACGACGATCTTATTCGCCGTGCTTGTGCCGTTGGTGACGAAGAAACTCTTGCGGGCGCCGAACGCGCGGGCCGCCGACTCCTGGGCCTGCTTGATCGTGCCCTTCGGGTCGAGCAGGCTGTCGAGGCCGCCGCTGGTCGAGCTGGTCTCGGCTAAGAAGATGTTGAGGCCGTAGAAGTCGAGCATGTCGCGAATCCAGTTGGAGCGCACGACCGACTTGCCCCGGGAGATGGGCAGGGCGTGAAACACGCCTGTCGGCTGGCTCGCGTACTGGCGCAGCGCGGAGAAGAACGGCGTCGAGTAACGATCGGCGATGCCACGTTGAATGCTCAAGTGCAGTTCGAGGAAGTCCTCTTGGCGGTAGAACACGCGCCGAAACACGTCACTGACGTCCACGGCCAGTTCCTCGACCGACACATCCGTAACGAGGAAGAAATCGAGCTCAGGACGCAGTCGCTTGAGTGTCTTGCCCAGCAGGAGGCCGCGATCATCGGGACTCGCGCGCTCGAAAGAGGCCGCGTCCAGACCGGCGAGGTAGCCCGCGAGGACTTCCAGCTTGTGGGCCGACTCGAACGGGAAGTCGTAGCGGACGACGACCGTCTGGATGTTGAAGTTGAACAGGACCGCGATGACGGCGTCCTCTACGCTCGGCGTGACGACCACGTCGTAGACGAACGCGTCCTCGGGGCGCTGGATGTCGCGGAGCCCGCCTCGTAGGGCGGCCTCCTCAGGCGCGCTTAGCGAATCGACGATCAGCACCTCGAAGTAGGGGCGCTCAACGCCGCGCGACCGGCGCATGCCGGAGTCCTCAAGGTCCTCATCCTCCGCACCGTCTGCCCACTCATCGCCAGGCAGCAGCGGGATACCGCGGCGGCGGTAACTATGGCTTCCGAGTGCACGCACGACCCGCGATGTCAGGAGGGCGAGGGTCTCGTACTCCTCCTGCTCGAACAGGCGGCGCATGTGGCGGAATGCGATCGGTCCCGGGAACGCCCAGTAGCTCTCGATGGGGGCGAGGAGGTGCAGGGCCTCTTCGCAGCGCGTGCGTGATTCGCGCCCCTCATCGCCCGTCCCGATCTGGTCAAGTCGCTGGGCGAGGCGGCGCAACTCGCACCACGTATCACCGCGCAGGCGCGCGGCGTGATAGTGCGCGCTGAGCGCGGGGTGCACGATCGGGGCGTTCGTGGTTTTCTCTGAGTTCGCTGCGGCGTCCGCGTTCAAGCCGTTTCTCCTTGCCTCGTGATGGGCTGCGTGAGGGGCTGCGTGAGGGGCTGCGTGAGCTCCCGCGGGATGGGCTCATTCATGTTGCTGCGCCCAGGCACTTGGAGCGTCCCCAGCGAAGCGAGGTACTGCTCCGACGCGTGACCAGGGCGGTACACCGAGAAGTCCACCAACCGATCGCGGAAGCTCTTGTGCTGCTGGCCGAGGCCAAACAGGCCGAGGGCCCGACCGCTGCGTGCTGAGTCGAGATGGATGTGCATCGGAATGAGCTCGTCGGTCACGCTCGCTGTGTACATGACGTTGCCGCTGGGACGTACGACCGTGCTCTGGCCGTAGCCCCCGCTTCCCAGTCCATTCACGTCGAACACGAAGCACTGGTACATGGCCGCGGTCGCGCGGGCGATCGAGAGCTCGACGTCGCGATCCACGGTGTTGGTCAAGGAGGGATGCAAAAGCACCGCCGCGCCCATCGAGGTCAGCGTGCGCGTCGTCTCCGGGAACCACATGTCATAGCAGATGGAGAGCCCGAAGCGTCCCACGTCGGGCACGTCAAACGTGCAGAACTCATCACCCGCGACCACGCCCTTCTCGTAGGGTCGGAACGGGAACATCTTGCGGTAGCGCCGGATGACGTTGCCAGCCGGGTCGATGACCGGCGCTGTGTTGTAGATCTTGTCGCCGACCTGCTCGTAGAGGGAGCCGGGGATCAGCCACACCTTGTGCTCGGCCGCCATCTGCTGGAACGCCTCCTCGGCCGGGCCAGGCAGAGACTGTGCGTGGGCAAGCGATGCGCCAAAGGCGCACAACTCGCTGAACAGCACCATCTCCGTCCACGGGAAGCGCTCCATGAGGACAGCGAGGCGCGCCCGCATGGCCGGGATGTTGTCGTGGCCGTAGTGCACGGGCATCTGCACGCCGGCAATTCCGAAAGGTCGCATCATGAAGTCACCGCCGTGCGGATCGAGGTTGCAAGAATGTCGAGGCCTTCGTGGTATTGCCCCTCAGGCGTCGTCAACGGCGCGAGGATGCGAATCACGTTGCCGAACACGCCACACGACAGCGCTATGAGGCCGCGTTCGAGGCAGATGGAGCGGATCTTGTGCGTGAGTTCCTTGTCGGGCTCGCGGGTGGCTCGGTCCTTGACGAACTCGAGCGCGGCCATGGCACCGAGCCGGCGGACCTCACCGAGGCAGGCCATGCCGGGCTCGGCCTGCACGGCCTGGAAGTGGCGCTCAAACGCCTGGCCTTGCGACTCCGCGCGCTCGAGCAGGCCTTCAGCCTCGATCACGTCGAGCACGGCCAGCGCCGCGGCGCAGGCGACGGGATTGCCGCCGTAGGTGCCACCGAGTCCGCCCGGGTCCGGCGCGTCCATGACGGCCGCCTTGCCGACTACACCGGAGAGCGGCAGCCCATCCGCCAGACTCTTCGCCATCGTCATGAGATCGGGCACGACACCGGCGTGTTCCATTGCGAACATCCGGCCCGTGCGGCCAAAGCCGCTCTGCACCTCGTCGGCGACGAGGAGGATGCCGTGGCGATCGCAGAGCGCGCGCAGCGCCTTGAGGAACTCTGGCGGCGCGGCGTAGAACCCGCCCTCGCCCACGACAGGCTCGAGGACGATTGCTGCGACGTCGGTCGGGCCGACGTCCGCCCGAAACACCATCTCGAGGGCGTCGAGCGACTGCTGAATCGTGATGCCGCGGTACGCCATCGGATAGGGCACGTGGAAGACGCCGGCCGGCATGGGTCCGAACGCGGTCTTGTAGGGTACGACCTTGCCGGTCATCGCCAGCGTCAGCAAGGTGCGCCCATGGAAGCCACCCGCAAAGGTGATGATCGCGTGGCGGCCTGTGTGGGCGCGCGCAATCTTCACGGCGTTCTCGACGGCCTCGGCGCCCGTGCTGAAGAACGCGACCTTATTCGGGCCGTCGCCGGGAGCGAGCGCGGCGAGTCGCTCGGCGAGCTCGATGTACGGCTCGTACGCCATCACCTGAAAGGCGGGATGCACGTACTTGGAGAGCTGCTGCGTGATCGCCGCTTCGACGGCCGGATGCGCGTGGCCGACGTTGAGCACGCCAATGCCGCCGGAGAAGTCGAGGTAGCGCCGCCCCTCGACGTCCCACAGCTCGGCGTTCTTCGCTCGAGCGGGGAAGATCGGGAACAGGGAGGCAACGCCGCGGGCGACGATGGCCTGGCGGCGTGCGTGGAGGGCGGCGTTCGTTACGGTCGCAGTCTTGGTTCGTGTCATGGGTTCACGCTCACGGCCTTCACGTTCACGAACTCGCGGATGCCAAAGGCGGCGAGCTCCCGTCCGTAGCCACTCTCCTTGATGCCACCAAAGGGCATGCGCGGGTCGCTTCGTACGAAATCGTTAACGACGCAGCAGCCGGCCTCGAGGTGCTCGGCCGCGAGCTGCTCGCCGCGAACGGTGTCGCGCGTGAACACCGCGGCGCCGAGCCCGAAGCTCGTGTCGTTGGCGATGCGCAGGGCGTCGTCCTCGTCGCGCGCGGCCACGATGGTCGCCACGGGGCCAAACAGCTCTTCGCCATAGGCGGGACAGTCCGCGTCGACGTCCGTCAGCACCGTGGGGGGGTAGAACGCGCCCGGCCCCGGCGGCACCGTGCCACCGAGCAACAGGCGCGCGCCAGCCGCGACGCTGCGCATCACTTGGTCATGCAGTTGATCGCGCAGGTCGTGCCGCGCCATCGGGCCCATGTCCACGTCGGCTTGCGTCAGAGGCGGGCCAAAGGTCTTGGCTGCCATGCGTTGCACGAGGCGCTCCGTGAAGGCGGCGGCGACCTGCGGGACCACGATGAATCGTTTCGCCGCGATGCAGCTCTGGCCGGTGTTGAGCAGGCGCGACGCCACACACAGGTCGGCCGCGCGATCCAGATCCGCGTCGGCGAGGATCACGTACGGATCGCTGCCACCCAGCTCGAGCACGCTTGGCTTCAGCGCGGCGCCAGCGGCGGCGCCCACGGCGCGGCCCGCGCCCGTCGAGCCGGTGAGGGTGACGGCTGCGATCTCGGGTCGTGCGATCAGTGCGGCGATCGTGTCGGTATCGATCACGAGGCTCGCGAACAGTCCGGTGGGGAGCCCCGCATCGTGGAAGATCGCTTCGATGGCCTCGGCGCAGCCTTGCACGTTGGGGGCGTGTTTGAGCAGGCCCGCGTTGCCGGCCATCAGGGTCGGGGCCGCGAAGCGGAACACCTGCCACAGCGGGAAGTTCCACGGCATGATCGCCAGCACGGTGCCCAACGGGCGGTAGGCGACGAAGTGGCGCCCCTCCTTGCCGACGATGGGCTCCGGTGTGAGGAAGCCCTCGGCCTCATCGGCGTAGTAGCGGCACACCCAGGCGCACTTCTCAGCCTCCGCCCGGCCTTGGGCCAGCGGCTTGCCCCTTTCCTCTGCCATGAGGCGGGCGTAGACGTCCTTGTCTTGCTCAAGACGATCGGCAGCGGCATGCAGCGGTACGGCGCGTTCGGCAAACGACAGACGGGCCCAGGCGCGTTGCGCGCTGGTCGCGGCGACGAGGATGCCCTCGAGCTCTGCCGGTGAGGTGTCTGCGTAGGTGCGAAGACTGCGGCCGTCCGCCGGATTGATGGATTCGAAGGGCACGATAGGGATCCCGGCGTCGTTAGTGTGCCATTCTACCGGCGCGCCGGAGCGGGATCAGGAATGCGCCACTGCCTCGCTACTTGGCCGCAGCTGCCTCTTCCAGGGCCTTGACCTGTTTGCCCAAAACGCGCAGGGCGGCGTAGTTCGCTTCGATGCGTCCGTGCAGTGACTTCTGTTCGGCAGCGAGAGCGTCAAGCGCGGCTTGCAGCGCCGCGGCCTGCTCGTCGGCGGCGGTCGTGTCGAGGGCCTTCATGCCCGCCTCGTCCGTTCCCCCCTCGGCGAGTTCAGCCACGTTGCGCGCCAACTCGGCGCGCGCCGCGTCGGCCACCTTCGTCGCCCGCGCGAGTTCAGCTTCAAGCGCCTCGACTCTTGGCTGCAGGGACGCCGGCGCGGGCGTCGCCGCCGGCGCGTCGTCGCTGGCGCGTCCGACCAGGAAGCTCACCGCGGCGGCCACGACCGCGGCGGCCAGTACGGCGGGCGGCATGGGCGACGA
>JAQBWE010000079.1 GCA_027625315.1 Planctomycetota bacterium | reverse complement strand
CGTTGCCCGGCGACCTGGCCGACCCGGCGGAGCCGGAGCGCCTCGCGACGCTCGCGGCCAACCACCTGGGACACGTGGATGTGCTGATTAACAACGCGGGCTTCGCGACGCCCGGCTTCTTCCACCGCACGGACCTAGACCGCGTCGTCCGCATGCTGCAGGTCAACGTCGTCGCGTCGGTTGAGCTGGCGCACCGCGTGCTGCCAGGCATGATCGAGCGGGGGCACGGGGGCATCCTGAACGTGTCGAGCATGGCCGGCTTCCAGGCCGCGCCGTACACCAGCGCGTACGGTGGCACGAAGGCGTTCCTGCTCAACTGGAGCGACGGCCTGCATCAGGAATACAAGGACGCGGGCGTGTCCATTTCCGCGCTCTGTCCTGGCGTGACGGACACTGAGTTCTTCGACGCCGCGGGCTACACCAAGCTGACCGGCTACCTGAACAAGCGCATGTCGTCCGAGCGCGTGGCGCGCGCCGGACTGTCGGCCCTGCGGCGCGGCAAGATGGGCGTCGTGCCGGGCCTGCTCAACTCGTTCTCCATTTTCATGGAGCGGTTCTTCTCGCGCTCGTTCGTCGCGGCCACATCGCGGCGACTCATGGGTGGGCGACCGCTCCCCGCCCGTCGGCGCTGACTCGCTGGGGGCTGTGGCGCGCAGCGCGCCGCGGCGGTAGGGTGCTCGACCAGACTCATGGAGGATTCGCATGTCGCTGCCCGCGTACGAGAAGATGGGCGCCTTCTATCTCGGCAAGGAGTTTGACGTGGCGGCCGATGCCGTCACCGACGAGCTGCTGCTCTACGACGCCAAGGACCTCACGACGCACGCCGTGTGCGTCGGCATGACGGGCTCCGGCAAGACCGGCTTGTGCCTCTCGTTGCTGGAGGAGGCAGCCATCGACGGCGTCCCGGCGATCGCGATCGACCCCAAGGGCGACCTGGGCAACCTGATGCTGACGTTCCCGAAGCTGGCCGCGGCGGACTTCGAGCCCTGGGTGGAAGCGGAGCAGGCCGCGCGCAAGGGGCGCACCGTGCCCGAGCAGGCTCAGGCCACGGCAGAACAGTGGCGCGCGGGCCTCGCCGACTGGCAGCAGGACGGCGCGCGGATTCAGCGCTTTCGCGACGCGGTGGATGTCGCCATCTACACGCCGGGCAGCGACGCGGGGCTTCCGCTCACCGTGCTGCGATCCTTCGCGGCGCCCGCCCCGGCACTGCTTGAGGATGGCGACGCGCTGCGCGAGCGCATCATGGCGTCCGTTTCGGGCTTGCTGGCGCTGCTCGGCATCGAGGCCGACCCGATTCGCAGCCGGGAGCACATCTTGCTCTCGCGCATTCTCGACACGGCCTGGCGCGCGGGCGAGGACCTCGACATCGGCGCCATGATCCTGGCCATCCAGAAGCCCGGATTCGACCGCATCGGCGTGCTGGATCTCGAGTCGTTCTATCCGGCGAAGGATCGATTCGAGCTCGCGCTGACGTTGAACAACCTCTTGGCCTCGCCCGGGTTCCAGGCGTGGACCCAGGGCGAGCCCCTCGACATCCAGCGGTTGCTTTGGACCCCGGCCGGCAAGCCGCGCCTGACGATCCTCTCGATCGCGCATCTCTCCGATAGCGAGCGGATGTTCTTTGTGACCATGCTGCTCAACGAGGTCGTCTCGTGGATGCGTTCGCAGCCCGGCTCGACGAGTCTGCGCGCGCTGCTCTACATGGACGAGGTGTTTGGCTACTTCCCGCCGACGGCGAATCCGCCCTCCAAGCTGCCCATGCTCACGTTGATGAAGCAGGCGCGCGCGTTTGGCCTCGGCGTCGTGTTGGCCACCCAGAACCCCGTCGATCTGGACTACAAGGGCCTCTCGAACGCTGGCACCTGGTTCCTGGGTCGGCTCCAGACCGAACGCGACAAGGCGCGCGTGCTCGAGGGGCTCGAGGGTGCTTCGGCTAGCGCCGGCTCGACGTTCGACCGCGGCCGCGTCGAGGCGCTGCTCGCCGGTTTGAAGGGGCGCGTGTTCTACATGAACAACGTGCACGATGATGCGCCCACGGTGTTTCACACGCGCTGGGCGCTGTCCTACCTACGCGGTCCGCTCACACGCGCGCAGATCAAGACGCTCATGGCCGATCGGCGGGCCCTAGCAAGCCCGCAAGCCGAGAAGCCCGCCGGAACCGCCAAAGACGCGCGGCCCGTCGTGCCCCCGGCGGTTGTGGAGCGCTTCGTGCCGCGCGCGCGGTCGGGCACGGGCACGCTCGTGTATCGACCCGCGCTCCTCGGGCGCGCACGCGTGCACTACGTCCAAGCCGCGCGGGGCGTGGACGCGTGGCGCGACGTGGCCGTGCTCGCGCCGCTGGGAAGCGGAACCGACCGGGTGCCGACCGATCCCTGGGAAGACGGTGCGCGTGTGTTCGAGGGCGCTGGCCCGCAGCTCGAGGATCAACCCGATCCCGGTGCCACGTGGGCCAAGCTGCCGTCCGCGGCCTCGCAGCCCAAGAGCTTCGGCACGTGGGGCAAGTCGCTCGCGTCCTACATCTACCGCGAGCAGCCGCTGCCGATGTTCCGCTGCGCGGCGCTCAAGGCGTGGTCGGAGCCGGGCGAGGTGGAAGGCGATTTCCGCGCCCGCCTCGCCCAGTTGGCGCGCGAGCAACGGGACCTCGAGATGGCCAAGCTGAAGCAGAGCTACGAGCCGAAGATCGCGCGGCTCCAGGAGCGCGTGCGTGTCGCCGACCAGCGCATCGAGCGCGAGCAGGACCAGTACGCCCAGGCGCGTAACAGCAGCTGGATCTCGGCCGCAGGCACGATTCTGGGCGCGCTCTTCGGACGCAAGACCATCACGAAGGGCACGCTGGGCAAAGCGGGAACGACGGCGCGCAGTGCGGGCCGCGCGAGCCAGCAGAAGGCCGATGTGGATCGCGCGCGGGAGGACGCCAAGGAACGGCGCGAGGAGCTCAGCACGCTGGAGGCCCAGTTCCAGCGCGATCTCGACACGCTGCAGGACTCACTCGATGCGGGCCGCCATGAGATCGAGCCCGCTCCGGTGCGGGCGCGTAAGAGCGACATCGCCGCCGAGCCGGTGGTGCTGGCTTGGACGCCCTGGCTTCTCGACGACGCCGGCATCGCGACGCCGGCGTTCTAGTCGCCGGTGCGAGACTCCCGCGCCCTTTGGCCGTGGAACGGACGATCCAGCTGAGCTCAGCCCTTGAGCAGGTCGCCGAGCCCCGGGACTTTGTCGAGCAGGCGCTTGACGAGGTCGCTGCCGAGCAGCGGCTCCACGTACTTCTTGAGCAACTCAAGCAGGCCGCCGAGCTTGCTCAGGTCGAGCCCGCTCTTGGCCACGAGGTCTGCTGCGCCCAGCGCCTTGCCGGCGTCGCCGCCAAGCATGCCGCCCAGCGCGCCCATCAGTCCGCCGCCGCCGCCGCCTGAGGAGCCCACCAGGTTGCTCGCGCCCGGCACCTTCTCCAGCAGCGCGCCGAAGTCCGCCTTGCCCGCGTGCTGCTTCACAAGATCCAGGATCCCGCCGGTGGCCTTGGCCGCTTGATCCTGGCCGATTCCCAGCTTGGCCGCCGCGTCACGAAGAAAGTCCTGCATCGCCGATCCTCCCGCAGCCAACGTAGCGCAGCCAGGGTGCGCGGTCTATCCCAGGATCGTCCGATCCGCCTCGACACCCACGGGGCAGTGGTCGGACCCCATGACCTCGGGATGCAGCGTGGCGCTTTGAACGTGACGCATGGCCGCGCGGCTTGCGAGCACGTAGTCGATGCGCCAGCCGACGTTGCGCGCGCGTACGCCGAACCGCTGGGACCACCAAGAGTAGTGGTCCGGACCGGGCTCGTAGTGGCGGAAGGTGTCGATCCAGCCACCGGCGATCCAGCGCTCGAACTCCGCGCACTCCTCCGGGCGGAAGCCGCTTGTCTTCACGTTGTCCTTGGGCCGCGCGAGATCAATCGCGCGGTGCGCGGTGTTGAAGTCGCCCAGCACGAGCACGCGCAACCCGCCGCGTCGTAGTCGATCCACCCGTTCGTACAACGCGCGGTAAAAGTCGAGCTTGTAGGGGATGCGGCTGTTGTCACGGTCCTTGCCGTTGCCATTGGGGAAGTAGGCGTTGGCGATCACCAGCCGGCCGAAGCGAGCAAGCTGGAGCCGACCCTCGACATCGAACCGCTCCTCACCCAGGGAAGTCTCGACCCGGTCCGGTGCCAGCCGCGAGAACAGAGCCACGCCGCTGTAGCCCTTGCGCGCCGCCGGGGCCCAGGCCGTGTGCCAACCCGGGGGCGCGACCAGATGCGGGGGTAGCTGCTCGGGGAGGGCGCGGACCTCCTGGATCCCGACGATGTCGGCGCCGGAGGCCTCGAGCCAGGCGGAGAACCCCTTCTGCTCGCAGGCCCGGAGTCCATTGACGTTCCACGACAGGATGCGCATGTGGGCATTGTGGGGGGTACCATCCCGCCGCCATGAAGATCTCCCAGACCCTGTTCGTTACGCTCAAGGAAGAGCCCGCCGACGCTGAGGTGCGTTCCCACGCCCTGATGGTGCGCGCGGGCTTCATTCAGCAGATCGCCGCCGGCATCTACGTGTACGGCCCGCTCATGTGGCGCGTGCTGCGCAAGGTCGAGGCCATCGTGCGCGCTGAGCACGACCGTGTGGGCGGCCAAGAGCTGCTCATGCCGGCCCTGCAGCCGCGCGAGCTCTGGGAAGAGAGCGGTCGCTGGGGCCGCTACGTCGCCGACAAGATCCTCTATCACTTCCAGGATGGGCGCGGGCGTGACGTCTGCCTCGGCCCGACCCACGAAGAGGTCATCACGAACTTCGTGAAGGGCAAGCTGAGCTCGTACAAGCAACTGCCTCAGACGCTGTATCAGATCCAAACGAAGTTCCGCGACGAGCTCCGTCCGCGCTTCGGGCTCATGCGCGGGCGCGAGTTCATCATGAAGGACGCCTACTCCTTCGATGCCGATGCCGAGAGCATGGCCGCCTCGTACGCCGTCATGCGCGAGGTCTACCGCCGGATCTTCACGCGCTGCGGCGTGCGCTTCACCCCGGTGGAGGCCGACGCCGGCGCCATCGGCGGCTCGGGCAGCGAAGAATTCATGGTGGATGCCGACACCGGTGAGGACGCCATCGCCGTGTGTCGCTCGACGGGGTACGCGGCCAACACCGAGAAGGCCGTGAGCCAGATCGCGCCTGCGCCCCCTGCACCCGCCGAGGTGGCGATGCATCGCGAGCCCACGCCGGGCGCGAAGACTTGCGCGGATCTCCGCGCGCTCTTCCCCGGCCTGCCGCTCGAGCGCATGCTCAAGACGATCCTGTACCGCGCCGTGTGGGCGGATCGCGAGCAGACGGTCGCTGTGATGTGTCGCGGCGATCGCGAGATCAACGTCGTCAAGCTGCAGAATCACTTGGGCTGCCTGAGTGTGCAGTTGGCCGAGGAGAAGGCCGTCAAGGCGGCCACCGGTGCGGAGGTCGGCTTTGCCGGTCCGCTCGGCCTCCAGGCCGACGTGCAGCTGCTCGCGGATCGCTCCGTCGAAGGCGTGCAGGGGTTCCTGTGCGGCGGCAACGAGACCGATGTCCACGTCCTCGACGTGTGGTTTGGGCGTGATCTGCCCCAGCCCCCGACCTACGACTTCGGACTCGTGCAGGCCGGTGACCTCACACGGGACGGTCAGGGCACGATTGAGATCACGCGCGGCATCGAGGTGGGGCACATCTTCCAGCTCGGCACGAAGTACTCCGAGTCCATGGACTGTCGGTACGCCGACGAGCAGGGCAAGTTGCAGCCGTTCCACATGGGCTGCTACGGCATCGGCATCAGCCGCACGGCCGCCGCCGCCATCGAGCAGGGTCACGACGAGGCCGGCATGATCTGGCCGCTGCCCATCGCGCCGTACCACGTCATGCTCATTCAGATGCGCGCCGGCGACGAAGCGCAGGATGCGCTCGCCCAGGAGCTCCACGACCAGCTGGAGGCCGCGGGTGCCGAGGTGCTTTGGGATGACCGCAAGATGGGGGCGGGCGCCAAGTTCAAGGACGCCGACCTCGTGGGCATTCCGCTCCGCGTGGTCATCGGACGGGACGCGGGCGATCGCAAGGTCGAATGGAAGCCGCGCGTCGGCGGTGAGGTCGAGGTGATCTCGGCGGACGACGTGCTCGGCCGCGTTCAGGCAGCCCTCGCGGCCGCCTCTGCGTAGCCGCGCGCGCTTCGCTCACTCAGTAGTGGGGCGGGGGTTCGTTGACGTCCTCCCGCGGACTCTCGGCGAGGCGGGCCTCCAGGCGGTCGAGCCGCCGTAGGAGGCGTTCGATCGTCTCCTGCTGGGCGGTGACGATCTCGTTCAGCTGCGTCAGCAAGCGATCCTGATACATCAGGCGCTCCTCAAGCTCGATTCGCCGTTGCTCGGGCGTGCTGCTGGTCACCGTCGAGTGCCTCTACTCGGCCTTCGGGGGAGGTTTAGCCGGGTTGTCCCAGAATTGCCGATGACTGCCGTCGCAGCGCGGCACCTTGCCGCTTGCGCGGCACGTGCACCACGCGAAATTCGCCGGCAGCGTATCCACCTGAACGATCTCCGGCCGGTATTCGCTGCCGCGGTGGCTGCCGTCGCAGAACGGGGCGTTGCTGGTCTGTCCGCAGCAGCAGATGGCGTGCTTGCCGGGAGCCAACTCCACCACGAGCGGCTTGGCCTTCTTCTCCGGGTTGTTTTGCATGTCACTCTCCTGCTCGGAGTCTCGCACGCCAGCACGCAGATCACTCCTACCGACTCTGGGTCCACGCAGCGGCTTCGCCTGCATTCGTGCACGTGCGCGTCTCACCATCGTGCATGCGCTTGCCGTGAAACGTGCCGTCGTCGTTGAGGGTGAACACGTACGGGACGCCGCGTCTATCGGCGTGGCGCATCTGATAGCCATGCTTCCGGGCTTCCGGAAACACGTCGCAGGCCACGCCCTCTCGGCGCAGCGCGGCTGCGAAGGCGAACACCGCCTCAAGTCGGTCGTCGCCCGGGTGGGTGATGGCGACGACACTGGGACATGCCATCGAGGCCTCGCCCTCGAGCGCCTCGATGGCATCCATGAGGCGGGTGATGCCAATCGTGAACCCGACACCCGGGAGCCGGGACTTCGTGTAGAGCCCCGCGAGGTCGTCGTAGCGGCCCCCCGCGCCGACGCTGCCGATATCCGGCAACGCGTCCAACTGGGCCTCGACGACAACGCCTGTGTAGTAGTCGAGTCCCCGCGCGATGCTTGGATCGATGCGCAGAGCGCCAGGTCGGCATCCAGAGGCCGCGCACAGCGCCTTCATGGCGCGCAGGCCCTCGATCCCCGCGCGGGCCTGTGCGTTCGCACCTACGGCGGCCTCGAGCGCTGCGAGGGTCTCCTCGTCGTTTGCCCGGGGCGTGCACGCGGCGAGCACGCGCTCGATCGCGTCGTCCGCCAGGCCCGCGGCGCGCATGTCGCTGCGGACGATCTCTTCCCCGAGCTTCTCGCGCTTGTCCAGCGCCCGCAGCACGGGCACGGCGACGTCGCGGGCGCCGACCTCCTCAAGCAGGCCATTGAGCACGCGGCGGTCATTGACGCGCAGCGTCACCGTCCCGACATCGAGCGCCGCATACACGGCGGCCATCGTGACGAGGGCTTCCGCGTCGGCGGCGGGTCCTTCGGCGCCGATGAGATCGGCGTCGCACTGCAGAAACTCGCGCGCTCGGCCTCGCTGGGGACGCTCGCCGCGGTACACGAGTCCGATGTGATAGCGGCGGAAGGGGAGTACCAACTGACCCTCGTGCTGCGCCACGTAGCGGGCCAGCGGCACCGTCAGGTCATTGCGCAGGGCCACCTCGCGGCCGCCCTTGTCCGTGAACTCGAACAGTTCCTTGTCGGTCTCGCCTCCGGACTTGCCCTTGATGATCTCGGCGTACTCGATGATGGGCGAGTCGATCGGACCGTAGCCGTGCGCGCGAAAGGTGTCCTCGACCGTACGCACGAGCTCCGCGCGGCGCAGCGCCTGTGCGGGCATGAGGTCGCGAAACCCCTTGAGCGTGCGCGGTTGGATGAGGCCCATGTCGTCTCCGGGCCGCGACGGCAACTAGACGCCAGCGGCGCGCACGATCGTACCGTCGCGGATCAATGCCTTCACGCGCGGAAGTGAGTCCTTCCACGGACGGTCCTGCGCGCGGAACGGCAGCGCCGTGCGCACGGCCTCGATCACGCGGGTGCTCGCGGGCCCCGGGGCGAGTGCGCGCAACTGGGTGGCCTGGGCCGCGCACATGAGCTCGATGGCGAGGATCGACTCCACCAGGTCGCCGACCTCACGCGCGCGGCGCGCGGCGATGGGGGCCATGCTGACGTGGTCCTCGATGTTGGCCCCCGTAGGCACGGAGTCCGCGCTCGCGGGGAAGCACAGCCCCTTGCTCTCCGACGTGAGGGCTGCCGCTGCGTACTGCGGGATCATGAATCCGGAGTGCAGACCCGCGGCGGGCGCTAGGTAGGGGGGCAGCCCTTCGTTCATGTGCGGGTCGATCAGCGTGGCGACGCGCCGCTCGCTGATGCTCCCCAACTCGTGGATGCACAACTTCAGGTGATCCGACGCGAGCGCCAGGGGCTGCCCATGGAAGTTGCCGCCCGAGAGGATGTCCTTGCCGAACACGAGCGGGTTGTCGGTTACCGCGTCGATTTCGCGTTCGAACACACCACGGGCGAAGCCGATGCCGTCGATCGACGCGCCATGAACCTGAGGCGCGCAGCGAATGCCGTACGCGTCTTGCGGGGCCTTGCGCTTGCCCGGGATCGACTCGACGGGGGCATCGACCAGCTGGCTGCCCGCCAGCAGACCCCGCAAGCGCTTGGCGCTCTCCTGCTGGCCAGCTTGGCGGCGCGCCTTGTGGATGCGGGCGTCGAAGGCGGACGAGCGACCGGCGAGCGCCTCGCACGTGAGGGCGGCGGCGACGTCGGCCGTGCGCACGAGCCGCTCCGCCTGCTCGAGGGCAAAGAGCGCGATCGCGAGCGTCACCTGCATGCCGTTCACGAGCGCGAGGCCCTCCTTGAACGACAGTTCCTGGGCCTGCAGGCCGACCTTGCGCAGCGCGGCGCGCGCGCTCATCGTGCGCCCGCCGACGCGGGCCTCGCCCTCGCCAATCAAGGGCAGCGCGAGGTAGGAGAGCGGAGCGAGGTCACCGCTCGCGCCGACGCTGCCGCGCGTCGGTACTACGGCGAGCACGTCGGCCTCGTACAGGCGCATGAGCGCACCCAGCGTTTGCGGGCGGATGCCGGAGAAGCCCTGGGCGAGGGCGTGGATGCGCAGCAGCAGCGCGAGCCGCACGACCTCGTCGGGCAGAGGCGGACCCTCGCCGAAGGCGTGACTCACGAGGAGATTGCGCTGCAGCGCCGGTGCATCGGCTTCGTCGATGGGATTGACCGCGTTGCTGCCAAAGCCGGTGGTGACGCCGTACACCCACTCGCGCGCCTTCACGGCGGCGTAAATGCGTTCGGCGGATTTGCGGATTCGATCGTCCGCACCCGGCTCGAGTCCCAGCGTGTGCGTGGTGCGGGCAGCGGCGAGCGCCTGCTCGACATCCAGATGGCCCCCGAGGAGGAGGTCCGGGCGCCGAGCGCCGGCTTTGGGCTTCTTACCGCTCACGTGGTGTCCCCGCGGGTCAGTCGTTCTCTGGCGGGCCGGGGTCCGACGCGACCATGAACCCCAGCTCCTTGCGGAACCAGTCCATGTCCACGCGTCCCGAGATCCGCACCGCGTGCACCACGATGATGCCCGAGTTCGTGAAGACGCCGACGCGACCCGGCCCCATGGTGCTGCCGTCATCGCCCGTGACGTTGCCCTCGAGGTCCACGCCGTCGGTCTTGCCCTGCAGTGTTGCGTGCGCGCTGTTCTTGCTGCGAGTCAGTTCCAATTTGACGCGGTCGCCGCTCTCCAGCGACACCTTGGCCCGCTCGTCGATCTTGATGAACCCGTGCTGATCCGCGTCGGCGTCGCGCCACACACCCTGGCCGATGTACCAGAGCACATGGCCGCGATTCACCTGCGCGGCGTCGCCCTTCTTGAGCGCGAAGCGGGTGTTGGCCACGTTGAAGAGGATCGCGCGGAAGTCATCGGACTCCTGCACGGCCAGCAGACCGAAG
This sequence comes from Planctomycetota bacterium, assembly GCA_027625315.1. Lineage (GTDB taxonomy): Bacteria > Planctomycetota > PLA2 > PLA2 > JAEUHO01 > JAHEIK01. The sequence continues at coordinate 2,201 of JAQBWE010000079.1, read as the reverse complement.
TCGTGCGGCTGGTGAACCTCGGCGTCGACCTCAAGATGCACGTCGGCCAGGAACACCAGGCGATGCAGCAGGCCCGTGGCCTTCTCCAGCGTGACGCGGCCGCGCTTCCAGTCGGCCTGGATCGGCAGCTCGCTGGAGAACGGCTGCTCGATCGTCCAGTCGGAGTCGAAGACTGCGCGTTCGTTGAACTCGTAGGCGAATTCGAGGCGCCCCTTCTTCTCCTCGACGGGCACGTTGATGAGGGCCTGGGGGCCCAGCGCTCCGGGCCGCATCGCGTCCCGCCATCCACTTGGCCTTGTGCTCCTTGAAGCTAGCGGTGTCGGCGTACTGCGCGAGCAGCATGGTGTAGGCCTCAAGCGCCTCTGCGTACTGGCCCTGCTGCAATCGCTCCCTTGCGGCGCGCCAAGCGTCGACGCACTGGGCCTCGCGGTCGGGCGTGTCGCGGGCCGGGCCCGGCAGCGGGACCAGCGGGGCCTCGCCGGGGGGTGGTTCGTTCCCGGCCGCAGGCGGCCCTTTGGCCGGGGGCCCGTCGCCATCCCGGCGAGGCGGTTCGGGACCGCGCGCCGGACGCGTATCGACCATGCGCTGCACGCAGCTCTCAATGAGTGCAATCACCTCGACCGCCATGTCGGGCGGAAACTCGTGGCTCACGCCAATGAGCAGTCGATGCGCCTCGCGCGGTTGCGGGGTCACGAGTGGACCGACCTTCGCGATCAGCGCGTCTAGCGCGGTGCGCGCTGCGCGGCGGATGCTGGTGCGGAGGGGCTCAAGGCCGTGCGCGGCCTCGGTGCCTCCAAAGCGTGCCTCGAAGCTTCGAACCTCCTCCAGCGCGCGAGCAAACTGGTGGGCGCCGACGGACTTCTCGACTTGGACGTCGAGCGCGGCCCGTTCGTGGACGCTCCAAGCCGTCATCAACTCGCGCAGGCGCTCCCCGGCAGACTCGGCCTCGACCGTTCCCTCGTGGCGCCGTCGGAAGTCGCGGTAGAGCGGAATCAGATCGGCGTACCGATCCGGCCGCTGGGCTGCCTGCGCGTCGAGCGCGGCCAACTCCCGGGCCACGCGCCCCTGCTCGCCCGGTTCGTACGCCACAAGTTCTGGCAGGTCAGAGCCCACGAGCCCCGCGCTCTGAATGGCCTTCATGTGGTTGGCGGCGCGGTAGGCCGCCGCGAGGAGCAGCACGAGTCCCGAGAACACGAGGACGGCCCCGAGGGGATTCTTGCGGCGCGGGGGCGCCCGGCGCTCGACGCGCGGCGCAGGCTCAGGGGGTGCCTCCGGCGTCATCAGCGGCCCGCGCGTGGTCCGGAAGAGCGTCACATGTTCGCCCAGCCGGATGCGGTCGCCGTCCACCAAGGCCCGTTCCGCAACGACTTCCCCGTTGATCTCCGGGTTGGCCTCGCCGGGTAGCGGCCGCGCTACGAAGCCCTCATCGCCGCGCTTGAGCGCCACGGAGGCGCCGCGGAAGGGGGTCGGGCTGGCCCGTAGGCCGCCTTTCGGGCCGGGACCGAGGAATACGGCGTCCTCCAGAACGTCGTACTCAAGCAGCCCCAGCGGCGAGGGCAGCAGCAGGTGCGCGGGGCTGCGCGGCGCCATATCCTGTTCGTGGCCTCCGGCCGCGCATCGTACGCCGCGCTCCGAGGTGAGGAAACGATGCCTGACGCTTCCACCCCCCCTGAGAAATCGCGTTCCGCACCCGCGCGCCGCCAAGCCTGGGTCCCGTACCTCGCCTGGGGCTGGGTCGTGCTGCTCGCTCTGGCCGCGATTGCGGAGCTGGGTGGGTTCGCCGACCTGCGCCTGGCGCTCGACGTCCAGCGGCACTTCAACCAGCGCTGAGGAGCCGAGCGGCGGGAGATCGAGGTCCGCCGCCGTGACCTGCTGCGGGTGGGCGCCGAGAGCCCGTCGTGCTCGGGCCCTTCCTCCTCGCGCTCTTAGAACTCGCCTTTCCGGCCCGCTGCGTTGCATGCGATGACGCGCCACCCTGTGCCGGCGGACGCGGGCTCTGCCGCCCGTGCCTGGGTGCGCTGCCGGCCCCGGCCGCGCGCTGCGCGGCTTGCGGGCGCCGAATCGGACCCACGGGCATCCCCACAGCCCCAACCTGCTTCCGCTGCGTGGGTCCGCTGGCCGAGCGCGACGCGCTCGCTTGGACCGGAGTCGTCGGGGCGCCGCGGGCCGTGGCTGGGGTCGTGGCCGCCTGGCCCTACGGC
>JAQBWE010000078.1 GCA_027625315.1 Planctomycetota bacterium | reverse complement strand
CACGCCCCCGTCGCCCAGTTCGAACACCCACGCCCCGAAGGGCAGCGCGTCGTTGCCCATCGTGCGCTCAAGCTGCACGGCCGCACCCACGTCGCCGTCCCACGTAAATCCCACGCGCACGTTGTCGAGCATCAAGGTCCAGAGCGCGATGTTGAGCGGCGCCGCCACGACGTCGGCGGCCGTCGACCAGGCCTCGAGCTCGGTGTAGGGACGGTCCACGGCGCTCAGGGCACCCGCTCGCTCGCCCAGCGCGGCAACAATCACGCGCGGCGTCGCCATGCGGCGCTCACAGCGCGCGCACGCGACGCGCAGCGTCGGAACGGCGTGCGCCGCAGCGGCCACTACGTCCGGAGCCACCGCGTCCGCGAAACGGGCCGCGAGCTCGGCAATGCGCTCCGGCGGCGCGCCAGCGCCTTCCCGCGTGCTGATGTCACCCTGGGCGCCGTTCACGAACAGAACCGCCGGGTGGCCTTCCAAGCGCTCAGTCAAGGCTTCCTCGATGCCGCCCGCGAGATCGCGATCGAACAGCATGTTGCGACGTCGATGCATGTGCGGATGCAGCGCGTAGTTCAGGACCACGGCGATCGGCACACCGTCCTCGCGCCCGTCCACGCGTAGGCAGTACACGCGGTCATCGATCGCGTCCTCGTCGCCCGCCCGTCGGTTGCGCGCGATGATGGGCGCTCCCGTCGTCGGGTCCCGATCGTGGGCCTTCACGAGGGCAATGCGAGCGGGTATGGCGCGCGCCGTGGCGTCCTCGACGGCGCCGGCAGCGGCATCCAGGACGGCCTGCACGAGCGCCGGACTCAGGTGATCTGTGCCGAACAGGGCCGACGCGGGATTGGCCGCGTAGCCACCCGGCCCGCTATGGGTGTGCGTTGCGGCGAGCAGCACGCCCTCCGCGCGGAATCCAAGCGGCGCAATCCGCTCAAGCAGCGCCGCGTGCAGCGCCCCATCTGATGTGACCAGGTCAACTCGCACGATCGCGAGTGGCGCGCCCTCACCCTCGGGCCGCAGCACGAGCGCCCGTGCCCCGAGTGCCTGCCCCGCCTCGCCGGCGCGGAACAGGGGCAACCAGGGCTGCCCACCTTCGCGCGGCTCGGCCATGAGCGCTTGACCGTGGCGACCGAGGAACCCGAGGCCGCCAAACACCGGCAGCCGAATCCGGCGGGGCGGCGAACCCCAGCCCGCGATTGGTGCCCAGGCCGGAAGCACGAACGGCCGACTCGCCTGCCCCGCCGTGAACCCGCCGGAGGCTGCCCAGGCAGACGCCGCGCCGACTTCGGGGACGGCCGCCGGCGTCCGCGTCGTCGCAGCGACGCCCTGGAACGACCAGAACACAACGTGGCCCAGCAGCGCCAGCCGGTAGAGGCGGCGCAGGCCAGGCCTGCGGCGGACCCAACGCAGCGCGGCGCTGGCCAGCGGCCAGGCCGCCGTCGCCACGAGGGCCGCGTTCAAGGGCGAAGTCAATGGCATCCACACGCCGCCGACGACAACGGCGATGCTGAAGGGCACCCACTCCGCCGCTAGACGGCGCAGCGGTCCACCGGGGCCCCGCAGATAGCTGATCATCGCCCCGTCGCCCGGAATGCACCCATGGCTGGATTCTCCACCCAGACGTGCGCCGCGCGAGGAATGGGCACCCCCGTGCTGGGGGGCTACCCTGCCGGACTCTCGATGGAGTCCCCCGCATGAGCGCGCACCAGATCATCTACCTTCCTGGCGACGGCATCGGCCCCGAAGTGGCCATGGCGGCGCGCCGGGTCGTGGACGCCGCGGGCGTCGAGGTTGAGTGGATCGAGAAGCCCCTCGGGCTGGGCGCGTTCGAGAAGTTTGGCGACGCGCTGCCGAAGGACACGGTCGACGCCGTGCGCGCCACGGGCGTGGCCCTCAAGGGCCCCTCGACGACGCCGATTGGCGGCGGCCACGTCTCCGCGAACGTCCGGCTCCGCAAGGAGTTGGAGCTGTTCGCCAACGTGCGCCCCGTCAAGACAGTCCCGGGCCTCGAAACCAGCCACGGCGCGATCGACCTCGTGATCGTCCGGGAGAACACCGAGGACCTCTACGCGGGCTTTGAGAATGAGGTGGCTCCGGGCGTCGTGACCTGCATCAAGGTGATCACCGATCGCGCCAGTCGCCGGATCGCCCGGTTCGCCTTCAGCTACGCCCAGCGCTGGGATCGGAAGAAGGTCACGGCCGTACACAAGGCGAACATCATGAAGAAGGCGGATGGCCTCTTCTTGGACTGCTGCCGCCAGGCGGCTGAGGAGTCGAACAACGCCGGCGGCACGGTCACCTTCAACGACGTACTCGTGGACGCGCTCTGCATGCATCTCGTCACCAAGCCCTCACGCTATGACGTACTCCTGCTCGAGAACCTCTACGGCGACATCGTCAGCGACCTGGCGGCGGGCCTCATCGGCGGGCTGGGCCTCGCGCCGGGCGGGAACTACGGTGCCGAGACGGCGGTGTTCGAGGCCATCCACGGCAGCGCGCCCGACATCGCCGGGCAGGGGATTGCGAACCCCATCGCCATGATCCTGTCTGCCGCCATGATGTGCCACCACCTCGGGCGCCCGGACGCGTATCGCCGCATTCGGCGTGGCGTCGCAAGCGTGACGCGCGAGCGCAAGGACGTCCTCACGCCCGACTTGGGCGGATCGGGCGATACGGAAGGCCTCACGGCCGCTATCATCGCGGGGGTCCAAGCCCAACCCGCCACCATCTAGCAGGAGGCCTCGTGACCAACGTCCTGCGCGCCATGCTCGTGACGCTGCTCCTGGCGCTGATCGTCAGCGGCGGCATCTGGCTCGCGACGCGCGGGGCCACGGGGCTGCGCAAGTCGGCGCTCGCGTACTTCGAAACCTGGTGGCGGGGCGAACCGAACCCAGCCGCCACCGCCATGGACTTCGAAGGCTCCGCCTCCGATTGGGACTTCGAGAAAATGCGCGTCATGCAGCGCGAGCAGCTCGGCGCCTACGAGGGTCCGGGGGACGTCCTCTACGAGGAGGCCGACGACAAGGGCGGCAAGATCGGAATCGGCCTGCGCTTCGAGCAGGGCACGGGCACGGCACATCTAGAGTTCGTCGTCGAAGACAACGCTTGGAAGGTCGCTGCTTTTCGGCTCGACGTGCCCCGCGAAAGCCGGGCCAAGGCTCCGTTCGCCGATCCGCACAACTTCTGCCGCAAGTTGACGCTCAACTGGGCCAAAGGTCACACGGACCCTGTGTGGGAGCAGTTCGCCCCGCCGCTTCGCGAGCGCATGCCCTCCAAGGCCTTCGCCGATCGGACCGCGACGTATCTCGAGCCGTTGGGCGAAGTCGAAGACTCCCTCGAGAAACGACTGGATGACGACGGCGGAGACACGATCCAGGCCGAGCTTGAGTTGAAGTTCGAACAGGGGACCCGGCGCGCGACGCTTGAGCTGGTATGGCAGAGCGGACGCTGGCTGGTCACGGAGTTCGACGTCGAGGGGTTCGCGTAGCGCGTGAATCCGGCTGGCCTATGACCGAGGCGGCTAACTGCTGTTGCTGACGGCTCAGAGCGCATCGGGCGCCGGCAGGATGTCACGCCGCGTGGTTTTATCCACGGCCTCAGTGATCAGGGCTTCCCAGTCGAGCCCTGCCTCCATGGCCTCGATCTGTGGCACCGAGGAGCGCACGGCCGGGTGCCGCGACACGAGAAACGAGCAGCAGTCCTCGTGCGGCCGAATGCTGATGTCGAACGTCCCCAGGGCGCGGGCGCGAGCAACGATCTCGACCTTGTCGCTGCCCACCAGGGGTGCGTAGACGGGCAGGTCGGCCGCCGCATGGATCGTGCGCAGATTCTCAGCCGTCTGGCTGGCGACCTGACCAAGGCTGTCTCCGGTGATGTAGCCCAGCGCGCCTTCGGCATAGCCCAGGCGCGAGGCGATGCGGAACATCGCGCGCCGGTAGACCAACATGCGGTGCGTCTCAGGCACGGTGGCGACGATGGCCCGCTGGCACGCCTCAAAAGGCACGACCGCAAGCGGCATGCTCCCAGAGGCCCAGGCCAGCACCCCGCACAGGTCCTCGAGCTTCTCCAGGACGGCCGGCCCCTGGAGGGAGCGGTTGTGAAAGTGCACGCCGGTCACGCGCGCGCCGCGGCGCATCATCAACCAGGCCGCGACGGGGGAATCGAGCCCGCCCGACAGCAGTGCCATCAGGCGGGACGTGCTACCGACGGGCAGGCCCCCCGGGCCAGGCAGCGTGCCGGCCGAGACGTAGGCATGCTGCCGTGTCAGCTCGACGCGCACCGCCACCGCGGGTGTGTGAACATCCACGGGGCGGCCTGTCTCCACCACGCAGCGCCCCCCCACTTCCTGGGACACCTGAATGGAGGTCAGCGGGAACGCCTTGTCCGCGCGCCGCGTCTCGATCTTGAAGGACCCGGGCGGTGCGGACTTGAGCGCGGCGACGGCCGCAGCCTTGATGGCCTCGAGCTCAGGCGGGGTGCGCGTTGCGAGTGCTGCGTTCGCCACACCGGGCACTCGCAGTACCGCGCGCAGCGCGCGGTCATGGTCCTGGCCCGCGCGCGGCGTCACGACGAGGCGGTGCGACTCAACCCCCACGCCTGCGTCCACACCGGCCGCGTTCACCGCTTGACGGATTCGATCGCGCAGCCGATCCGTGAAGGGGCGCCGGTTGCCGCCCTTCAAGCTGATCTCGGCGTAGTGGGCGATGACGATGCGGTCCATGCCCCGGATTCAACCCGCGGTCGGGCCCGCCACGAAGAGGCGATGCGGGAGTCCGGCGTGCGGCATGTCCCGCACAGCCCGCAGTCCAAGCTTCTCCGCGACCCGTAGAGACGGCGCGTTGCTCGTCTCGACGATGGCGTAGACGGGTGCCTCCGGGTGCGCCTCTCGCTGCCGTTCCAGCACGGCGCGAGCGGCCTCCGTGGCGTACCCCTGGTTCCAGGCCTGGCTGCGGAAGTGCCAGCCGATCTCAATGCCGTCCACGAACCGCGCGGGCTGCAGCAGGACGTCGCCGATCACCTCGTCGGCACCCGGCCGCCGGACGGCGAGCCAGCCGATGCCAGCGGGCCAGGCCTGCTCGTGCTCGAGGAGGCGCAGCAACTGCTCCCGACTCCGCTCGAGCGTCTCATTGGCCCCCCACCAGATCACCTGAGGATCGCCCCAGATCGAGTGCCACGCGTCCACGTCCTGCTCGGTGAATGGGCGGAGCGCAAGTCGCGGCGTGTCGAGTGCCGAGTTCATGCGGACGTCAAGTCTGCAGCGCACGTTGCATCTGCGCCAGGTGGCGTCGACCGTGCGCCACCTGTACGCGGACGGCGTCCACGGCGTCCAGGCGCAAGAGGCGGCCCACGGGCGTACCGAACCGCACGCCTGTCAGCCCGCGCGCCTGAACCGCCGCTGCGGCTGCACGCAGCCGCTGGTGTGCTGCCAGCAGGGCCGACACGTCCAAGCTCGCGTGCGCCGCTGTGGGACGAAACGCGCGCGGCGCCGAGTAGCGGCGCCCCGGGCGCTCAAGCGCGCCTCGCAGGAAGCGGGCGAACCACGTCGATTTCTGCCCGCGGGGTGCGGCGCTGTCGCGCGCGAGGAGCGCCTCCAGGCAGGACGCATAGCCCTCGACCGTCACGACGAGATGCGCGAGAACCTCGCGCGCGCTCCAACCTCCGTCGGCGGGTGACACGTCCAACCGCTCTGCAGGAACGGCCGCCAGCGCGGCATCGAACTCGGCGATCAGAAAATCCAAGTCGGCGAGCTCAGCATCCATCGGGGAGATCCTACCGCGAATGCGGGCGGCCTAGGGTGCTTGGTGAATGACCAGAGTGCGGTTGGAGGCCCCAGGTTCGTCGAGCACCTGCGTGGAGCCGCCAAGCCACTGAACCTCGACACGCTTCACCTGCGTGTGCGCACCGAGGCCGAAGTACAGCGGGACGAGACCCTGGGAGAGGTAGCCCGTTTGGCCATCGTGCACCTGCACGAACACCTGATCGCCCGCGTACACCTTCACGATCGCACCGAGTCCGTCGCGATTGGCCTCCTTGCCGCGTAGGACCACCTTCAGCCAGTGGATCGGCTTCTTGTCTGCCAGGTCACTGAGGAGCACCAAGGGCTCGGTGTTGAAGTCGTTGGTGACGATGTCGAGGTCGCCATCGTCGTCCAGGTCGACGATCAACGAAGACCGACTGGACGCGGCAGACCACATCACGGTCGGGCCGTCGCGGCCCTTGCAGTCGCCATGTTCCGCATCGGTGCCTTCTCCGCAGGCCAAGTCGAACCAGGGCGTCGCCAGCGGTCCTGATCGCGGCTCGACGCCCAACACAAACTCGGCATCGAGGAATCCACGGCCCGCATCGTTCAGGAGCACCGAGTTGATGCCGTAGCGGAACGGGTAACTCATGCCCCCGGTGACAAACACATCGAGATGGCCATCGGCGTTGAGATCACCGACGCTCAGGCCCCAGGGCCAGAACGTCTCCGCCCCGACCTTGTCGCTCACCTCGTCGTAGCGGCCCGGACCCGCCTTGCGGTAGAGCGCGTTGCCGTAAATGCTCTTGCCCTCGCTCCGCAGGATGGTCTCGGGCCAGCGCATGTTGGACTTGTCCTTTTCCTCAAGCCAGGACACGGTCTCGCACATGTCGGAGTGCATGTCGGTGACGTACAAGTCGAGCAGGCCGTCGCCGTCCTGGTCGAATACTTTTGCCCCCATCGTGCCCCAGGGCGTGCGAGGAAACACCTCGCGGCTCAGCTTGCGAAACGACGCGCCCTTCTGATTCTCGTAGTACTCGTCGTGGCCTTGCATATCGAGCACGTACAGATCGGGCCAGCCGTCGTCGTTGCCGTCAATGGGTGTGGCCGCGCCGGTCCAGCTCACGTCCCCGATGAACATGGGCGCCGTAACGTCTTGGAACCGATTCTCTCCCAGGTTGCGATAGAGCCGGCTGACTTCGTCGCGCTCGGTCTTTAGGTGGCCACTGAACCCGTCGCCAAGTCCTTCGAAGTACTCGTAGCTCCCGGCCTCACTGCCCGCCGTCGTGGAGTCATCCACGACCGGAAGGCGTCGGTCGCTCGTGTAGGTACCTACGTTGCAGACGAAGAGGTCCAGCCGCCCGTCGCGATTGAAGTCAAAGAACACGGCGGCCGAGGAGTGACCTGAGTAGGCCAGGCCCGACGACGCCGTCGCATCGGTGAACCGGCCCTTCCCGTCGTTCACGAAGAACCGATTGCCTCCGCGCACGGTCGTGACGTACAGATCGGGATCGCCGTCGTTGTCGGTATCGGCAAACGAAGCCGAGACTCCGATCGCGTCGCTGACCGCGACGCCCGCCTCCTTGGTGATGTCCTCGAACCGCCCGCCTCCGAGGCCGCGGTACAGGCGATTGCTGCCGACCTGGTTGCAGAAGTACAGGTCGAGGAGTCCATCCCCGTCCACATCGGCAGCCGCGAGGCCGTTACCGTGGTCGTAGTGGACCGCCTTGTAGTTGCGCCCGGCGTCATCAACCATTCGGTGCCGGAATCGGATGCCGCTCGCGTAGCGAGCATCGCGAAACTGGAAGCCGTGCTCAACAGACCAAGCCGCGGCCTTCTCCACCTGCACGGCGGCCCGCTGCGGCAGCCAGGGCGGGTCCAGTACCTCGGGCGGCTTCGCTACGCGCGCAGGCGTGGGCTCCGCGACGAGGGGCTCAAGGACGGCCATGACTTGGTCGACGCTGTCCGCGGGTTGGCTGTCGACGAAGGCCCGGATGCGGCCGCGCCGGTCTACGACAACGAGGCGGGAGCTGTGCCCGATCGGCATCGCCTCGTTGGAGGGATCCGGACCGGCTGGCAGGCGGAAGCCCTCGGTCGAGAGCAGCCAAATGTCACGCCGCACCCCTGTGAGGAAGCGCCACCGATCCGTCGACGCGCCATGGGCGCTCGCGTAGGCGGCCAGCACTTCGGGCGTGTCGTAGTCCGAGTCCACCGAGATACTGACGATGCGGATGTCACCGCGCCGAGGGTGTTGCGCCAACTGGCCCTGTAGCACGCTGAGGCGCGCGGTCTGGATCGGGCATGTCGCGCCACAGCGCGTGAACATGAAGTTGGCGATCCAGACCTCGCCGAGCAGGTCGGTCGTGCCAAACGGAGCGCCATCCTGGTCCGTCAACTGGAACGTCGGCGCGCGGGCGAGGACCGGCGGGCCAGTAGGCGGTGTCACACCCGGGGGCTGAGGCGGCGTCGGCTTGTCGCCGCAACCGGCCGCCAGGACCGCCGCGAGTACGAAGAGCAAACCGGCCAGTCTTCTCACGGCGCTCTCATCTGGCGCAAGGCGCGCCGGTGCTGGGCACTGGGCTCCACGATGACGTGCCCCTGGCGTGTCCCGCGGGCGAATCCACACAACTCAGCGGCCGCCATGGGATACGTGCCCTCGGCGGCCGCGGTGAGCGTGAGGTCGAACTCAAGCGCCGGAACGGCGATCTGGTTGAGCGCCAACTCCGGCACCTGGAGTACGTAGACGAAGTCGCGGCTGTGGAGCACGACGCGGGTGGTGACACCCATGGGAACGCGCAGGTCGCGCTCGCCATTCACATCGTCGGCTGTGCCCAGCACCCCATCCGCGCCGGGGTAGCGCACGAGCCAGCCGTGCGCGGCGCCGGTCACTTGCACGACATAGGGATCGGGTAGAGCGGGATCGGTCTGCCCCGCCTGAGCCTGCAGGAGACCCAAGGCCGTCAGGCCCAGAAGCACGAGGCCGAACGAGACCACGGTGCGTGCGCGCAGGGCGGCCGCGAACGGAGAGTGCGCTGGCAATGTCGGCAGTGCACGCATACGGACGTCCCACGACACAGCCCATGTGCCGCGCCCGTGGTAACACGGGACGCTGGCCTTCGGGACTGCGGAACACGCCTCAGACGGGTCCTTCGTACTCGTTTCGTGGCTGCGCGCGCGACATGTGGTTACCCGGTTTCCAAACCGGACCCGTGGCCCCCGCTCGCTATGCTGACGCGCTGTGCTCGACGAACTCATCCGCCTCCACACCGCGACCTTTGGAAGCCCCCCGCGCGAGCAGCGCGCGCTGCCCGGTGACGGTTCCCGGCGACGCATGGTGCGACTGGTCGCGGGCGACGGTTCCACCGTCATTGGCGTGCACGGACCCGACGCGCTCGAGAACCGCGCGTTCCTCTCCTTCGCCGCAAGCCTGCGCGACGCGGGCTTGCCCGTACCTCGCGTCCATGGTGCGAACGAGGATCTCGGCGTCTATCTCGTCGACGACCTCGGCGACGTCACGCTCTACGACGCGCTCCGGCAGGAACGCAGCGCGGAGCGTGCCGGCGCAAACGGGCACGTTGAGTCTGAGTCGAGGCTGCCGCCAACGATCGAGGCGACCTATCGCAAGGTGCTCACATGGCTCCCGCGCTTCCAGGTGCTGGGCGGACGCGCCGTGGATTACTCCGCGGCGTATCCGCGCGCGCGCTACGACGCGCAAGCGATGCAGTGGGACTGCAACTACTTCAAGTACGACTTCCTGAAGCTCGCGCACGTGCCCTTTCACGAATCGGCTCTCGAGGAGGACTTCTCGCGCCTGATTCGGTGGCTCGGCGAGGCGTCCGGGGGCCACTTCGTTTACCGCGATCTACAGTCGCGCAACATCATGATCGTGGACGGCGAGCCCTGGTTCATCGACTTCCAGGGGGGGCTCCAGGGTCCGCTCCAGTACGACGTGGCCAAGCTGCTCTACGAGGGCAAGGCCGACTTGCCGGAAGCGGCGCGGCGGGTGCTGCTCGAGCACTATCTCGACGCACTCGCGGAACACATCCCGCTTGATCGCGAGCGCTTCCTCGCCCACTTCCGCGGCTTCGTCGTACTGCGCATCTTGCAGGGACTCGGCGCGTACGGACTACTGGGCCTGTACGAACGCAAGCCGCAGTTCCTGGCACGGATCCCCCACGCGCTACGGGACGTCGAGTCGCTCCTGGCCACGGGGTTCCTGCCGATTGATGTGCCCGAGCTGCGCCGCGTCTTCGAGCGACTCGCGGCCCACGACACGTTGCGCGCCGTGCCGGCCCGCCCGAACGCTGGCTTGACCGTCTCGGTGGGCAGCTTCAGTTACAAGCGCGGCGTGCCGGCCGATCCGAGCGGGCATGGCGGCGGCTACGTGCTGGATTGCCGGGGCCTACCGAACCCCGGCCGCCTAGCGGCCTACGCTGAGCGGAGCGGCCTCGACGCGGAAGTCGCCAACTGGCTGGAGTCGCAGTCCACCTGCACGGCGTATCGCGATCGGATCATCGACCTCGTCGCCGAGCATGTCCGCGGCTACCAGGCGCGGGGCTTCGAGTCCCTCCAGGTGCAGTTCGGCTGCACGGGCGGGCAGCACCGCTCGGTGTGGATGGCCGAGAGCCTCGTCGCCGCTCTGCGGCCCCGGTTTCCGGAGGTCACGTGGCCGGTGTTGCACCGCGAAGTGCTGCATTGGCCCGGGCGCGCCGCCCGGCCGCCGCGAGAGGCGTGAGCGTGGACGCGATGATCCTCGCCGCGGGCCTTGGCACGCGGCTGCGGCCCCTCACGGACCGGATCCCGAAGGCCCTCGTACCCGTGGCGGGCATCCCCGTGCTGGAGCGCAACGCGCGGCGGCTCGTGGCCGCTGGCGCGGACCGCCTGGTGATCAACGTGCATCCCTTCGCGGAGGCGATCCGCGCCCATGTCGCCGCGCTAGGCGCGTATGGCGTGGACGTCCGCATCTGCCATGAGGTGGAGGCGCCGCTGGAGACGGGCGGCGGCCTGCTCGCAGCACGCCCCGCCTTTCGCGCTCGGGAGCCGTTCTTCGTCCACAATGCGGACATCTACACAGACCTCGATCTCGTCGCGCTCTACGCCGCGCACGCACGTTCAGAGGCGCTCGCCACGCTGGCCACCATGGAGCGGCCCAGCACGCGGGGGTTGCTGTTCGATGACCACGGGCTGCTGGGCCACGCCAACGACGAGCGCGGAACGAGTGTTCAAGTGCGCACGCCCCAGGGCCCGGTGCAGCGGCTGGCCTTTGCCTGCGTGCACGTGATCGAGCCCGCGTTCTTCGACCAGATCACGGAGCAGGGCCGCTTCGGTATCTTCGAGCCCTATCTGCGGCTGGCCGCCGTGGGCGCACGCATCCTTCCGCACCGTGTGGATGGGTGTACCTGGGTGGACATCGGTCGCCCCGACCAGCTGGCCCACGCCGACGCGCTCGCGGGCGCTGGTCCCGCCTCACCCTGAGAGAGACGGCTACGCGGTGAAGATGCCCGGCGGCGCGAGCAGATGGCCGCCGGACGCCGCCACTTCGATCTGTTCCGCGGAGAGCTGGCCACAGCCCATGCCCTCCTGCTTGCCGCCGCTGTAGCGGATCTTCACGGGGCACGCGAGGCGCCGCAGGCGTGTCGTGAAGTCCTTCACCTCGGCCCACGAAGGCGGCCGGTACTCAGCGCCCATCTCATTCCACGGAATGACGTTGATGATGTACCGCAGGCCCGCGAGCTCACGCTCAAGCGCGTCGATGTGCTCGTCGTCCATGTTGACGTCGGGAATCGCGACGTACTGAAACGTCAGCCAGCGGCGCTCCAGTTGCTCTTGCACAGAACGCATCGCGGCGAGGAGCTCGGGCAGCGGGTTCTTGCGCGCGATCGGCATGATGCGCTCGCGCGTGGTCTGCTTTGCTGCGTGCAGCGAGAGGTGCAGGCGCCACGGTTGGCGGTCGGCGACAAAGCGGTGGATCTGCGGAATGAGGCCAACGGTGGAGACCGTGATCCGCCGGTGCGAGATGCTCATGCCGTGCTGGTGGTGCAAGTTCCCGCACGCGGCCATGACGGCGTCGTAGTTCTGCAGCGGCTCGCCCTGCCCCATGAACACGACGTCGCTCACGCGCTCACCAGCCAGTGCCTGCGCGCGTAGGACGGACTCGGTGATCTCTCCCGGCGTGAGATTCTTGGTCCAGCCGATGCGGCCGGTCGCGCAGAACGTGCAACCGAGACCGCAGCCGGCCTGCGACGAAACACACAGGGTGCGCCCCTTGCGATTGCGAAGCAGCACCGTCTCGACGATCTGGCCGCCGGCCAGCCGCCACAGGTCCTTGCGCGTCCGGTCCTCCGCGACGCGAGCCCCCGCGTGTTCGAGCTGCGGGCCCATCCGAAAGGCGGCCTCGAGTGCCGCGCGAACGCGCGGGCCGACCTCGGGGTCCGCGGCGATGTCCTCCCAGCTCAGGGCGCCGTGCAGATGGATCCGCACGGCGAGGCGGCGCGCCCAGAAGTCGGGCTTGCGCAGGCCCGCCGCACGTAGGGCTGCGGGCAGGTCGGGGATCGGAACGTCGCGTAGGTGCGGCCGCATGGCGCTGAGGGTACGCCGGGATGACCCGGACGGCGCGCCCGGCCGCGGCCGCCGGGGCCGC
>JAQBWE010000077.1 GCA_027625315.1 Planctomycetota bacterium | reverse complement strand
GGAGTTACCCGTGTCCGACCTTCGATTCCCCCGCACCGTCAAGGCCGCGCTGGCAAGCGCCCACACGGTGGTTTTCGTCGTTCCCCAGCGTTGCGCTCGCGCCGGGTGGCTCAGCAAGGCCGTCGATGCGCCATGGATGCGCCTCCTCGCCCGCGCCGCCAAGGAAGCCGAGGCTGGCCCGCGCGGCTCCGTCCACTCCTCGCTCAACCCGGACGCCGGCCCCGCGCGCCTCGTCCTGATTCTCCTGCCCGACAACGTGTCCCGCCACAGCTGCGCCGCGCGCTCTGCCCACGCGGACGACCTGCTCAAGCGCGCGGAGATGGGCAAGGGCACGACTGCCGTGCTGGCCTGCGCGGAGGAGCCGGCGCATACGCTCCCGCTCGCGCGCGCCCTCGTGCGGGCATGGCCGATGTATTCGCGTGCGACCAACGGCGGCGAGAAGCGCACCGCGCGCTTCCTCGCCCTGGGCGCCGACGGCAAGGCTGCGCCCCTCTCGAAGGCCGACGAGGCGGTCGCGACCTGGAGCCGTTGGGCGGCGCGCCTGGTGGATATGCCCACCGCCGAGCTCACGACCGCGGACTTCGTCCGCGAGACCCGCAAGGCCGCCCGCGGCATCCCGCACCTGAGCGTGTCGGTGCTCGGGCCGGAAGAAGTGCGCAAGCAGGGACTCGGCGGCCTGCATGCCGTCGGCCGCACGGCCATTCACGGCCCGCGCCTGCTCGTGCTGCGCTACATGCCGCCGCGCGCCAAGCGCCTAGGCGCGCTCATCGGTAAGGGCATCGTGTACGACACAGGCGGGCTCTCGCTCAAGACGTCGGCCGGCATGTTCGGCATGAAGGCCGATATGGGCGGCGCCGCCGCCGTCGTGGGCGCGATCCTGGCGCTCGCGGCCGGGGGGCACAAGCAGAAGGTGATCTGCGCGGCCGCCTTGGCTGAGAACGCGATCGGCCCCGACGCCTACCGCCCGGGCGACATCCTGGACATGCACTCAGGCAAGACGGTCGAGATCAACAACACCGACGCCGAGGGCCGGCTCGTGGTCGCCGACGCGCTGTCCTACATCGCCCGCAAGTACAAGCCGGAGGTGCTGGTGGACATGGCCACCCTCACCGGCGCGCAGCTCATCGCCACCGGGCACCGGCACGCGGCGATCGTGAGCAACCGCGCGGGACTTGAGGGGGCGGCCCACCGCGCAGCCCAGGCGGCCGGCGACCTCGTGCACCCGCTGCCCTTCGCCCCGGAGCTCTACCAAGCGGAGTTCGCCTCCAAGGTGGCGGACATGCGGAATTCCGTGGCTGACCGCATGAACGCGCAATCCTCGTGCGCCGCCCAGTTCATCTATAGTCACATCGACGACCTGAACCTGCCCTGGCTGCACGTGGACATGGCAGGTCCGGCCGAGCGCGATGGCCGGGCGACCGGCTACGGCGTCGGGTTGGGCGCGCTTCTTCTGCGCCAGCTCGAGGCCGCCGACCTGAAGTAAGCGCCGATCTGAACTCGCAACAACGCACGGTGGCCCATCCCGCAAGACGACGCCAATCTGAGCGCGCTCGAGCGCCTTGTTCAGCAGGGGTCCGAGACCGACCTGCGTAGGTTTCTTCGTCTGCTGCAGCCGCCTGAGATCGCGGACCTCATCGAGGCCCTCGACCTACCGGCGGACCGCGCGCGCGCGTTCCGCGCCATTGTGGGCAAGGAAGGCCAAGCCGAGGTCCTCTCCACCATGGAGGATCCCGACGCGGCCGACATGCTCGCGGATCTCCCGTCGCACGAGGTCGCCTACCTGATCGCGGAGATGGCAACGGACGACGCCGCCGATGTGCTGCAGGCGATGGAGCAGGGGCGGCAGGACGAGGTACTCGAGCAAGTCGAGCCCGGGGATCGCGCCGAGATCCGCACGCTGCTGACGTATCCGGAGGAGAGCGCCGGCGGCATCATGCAGACCGAGCTCGTGAAGGTCCGCGGACGCCAACGCGCCCGCAGCGCGGTGGAGGAGATCCGGCGCACGAAGGACGAGGTCGGCGAGCTCCACGAGGTGTTCGTCGTCGACGACCAGGGCAAGCTCCGCGGCTGGGTGAAAGAGCGCGACTTGATCCTCGCGGAAGACGACACGCTGATCCGCGACATCACCGTCCCGGCCCCTGTGCAGGTGCCCGTGTTGATGGATCAGGAAGAGATCGCCAGCTTGGTGCAGGACTACGATCTTTCCTCGGTGCCCGTGGTCGACGAGAACGGGGTGCTGCTGGGTCGTATTCTGATCGACGACATCGTGGACGTGGTGGTCGAGGAAGCCACGGAGGACATCGTCCGCGCCGCAGGTACGGCGCCGGAGGAGATCTACGAGCCGTCGGTCGGTCGGGCCCTCCGGTCACGTTCGCCGTGGCTCCTGGCCACGTTCGTCGGCGGCATCATCGCGGCGGTCATCATCAACGCCGGCGAAGACTTCATCGAGCGCGCCGGCAAGTTGTTCATCTTCATTCCCGTGATCATGGGTATGGGCGGCGGCTGCGCGACCCAGACGGCCACCGTCACGGTGCGCTCGCTCGCGCTAGGCCGCATCGGCATGGGCGATGTCTGGGGCGTTGTGCGCAAGGAGGTCCTCGTCGGCATCGTGCTCGCCGCGGGGACCGGCGTCCTTGTGTGGGGTGCCGCGCTCGTGCTGGACCCCGCGGAGACCGCGGTTGCTTGGATCGCAGCGTTCGCCATCTTCGGCACGATCTGCCTCGGCACGCTGTTCGGCGTGCTGACACCGCTCGCGCTCGAACACCTAGGCGTGGACCCTGCCGTGGCAACGCATCCGCTGCTCACGACGCTGAACGACATCATCGGATCGCTGCTGATCCTGGCGTTCTGCTTCCTCGTCCTGATGTAGCGACGAGCAGGCCGCAGGCCGTCGCTCCAGGGCGGCGCCCCAGGGCGGCGCAGCGGCGCGGGCGGCTACCGACGACTGCGGAGTTCCTTGAGCTGGCGCTGCATGGCCTCAAGCTGCGCGTGAAGCGCCTGCATTTGCGCCGCAAGCCGCTCCATCGCCTCCGCCTGCTCGTCTTCGTGTTCGCCGTGCTCCCCGCGCTCTTCACGCTCGCCGGGGCCTTCGCGTTCGCCGGCCGCGTGCTCTTCCTGCTGATTCGCGCCGTGGCGCTGGCGGTAGTAAGCCGCGAGGTCGCCCACTCGCTCGGCGCGGTCCCCGTGGCCCGCCTTGCGCCATAGTTCCGAGGCGTAGTGCAGGATCTCGGCCAGCTGGGCCAGGGACGGGGTGCGGGCGTACACGGCCCGGGCCTCGTCGTCGTTGCGTTCGGCAAGCATGAGCTCACCCGTGTGGATGGCGCGCTCAAGATGCTCCGCGAGCTCCCGCTTCTCGTACTCACGCAGGATCGGGACCGCGAGGCGAATGGTCTCCACGCGGCCGCGCAGCGCGGAGAGCTCTTGACCCTCTGCGCGTTCCACGCTCTTCTCGCGCGACCCGCGCTCGCCGGCGCCCTGGAAACGCTCGGCCAGCTCGGCTACGGCACCCGCCTGCTTGCGCTCGCCGTGATCCGCGAGGATCTCAGCCGCGAGAAACAACGCGCGCGCCTGCTCAGGCCGACTGGGCGCGGCGTCGCGCACCTTCATCGCGTCCGCATCGCGGCGCCCCTCGAGGGCGAGCTCGAGCGCGTGCATGCCGTGCTCGACGACATGCGCCGCGTCGTGGCGCTCAGCGCGTACGAGCACCTTCTTGGCCATGCCCATCACGCCGAGCCACTTCTTCACGATGGCGCGCTCCGAGCCGGGCTCGCCCTGCTTGGATTCCTCGTGCATCCGGTGCTTGACCTGATCGAGCAGCTCCAGCATGCCGCGCTTGAGTTCCTCGTGACCGCCGATGCGCTCCAGCGCCTGGATCCCTGTCCACAGGTCATGCGCGAGCTGCTCGTGATCGCTCCCGCTCCCCTTCTTCGGCTGCTTCGCTTGCTTCTCGCCCTTGACCCTGTCGGCCTTCAACCTGTCGGCCTTCACCCGCTTGGACTTGGCCGCGCCCTCGCCGGCCGTCTCGCGCTTCGCCACCATGTCCTCGAGCTTGCGCGCAGCGTCGCGCGCCTTCAGTGCGTACTCGCGCGCTTCGTCGGCCTTGCCCGCGGCGTTCGCGGCCTCCGCCTGCTGCTGGAGCTCCACGATGCGCTGTTTGATCGCTTCGAGCTTGCTCGCGAGGGCATCGTCATCCTCCGACCAGACCGGTCCCGCGCAGGCGAGCAACAGCGGGGGGACGAGCGCTAGGCGCAGCAGGGACGGAATCGGGTTGTTCAATGGGCACCTCCGGGGAACAGGAGCGAAGTCCCCCAGGGTAGGACGCCCCCGTAGGGGCCCGCAAGGGCCCCGGCGCGAGGGCTACTTCTCAGCCCCGCCAGCCTCACCCAGGGGCTTCTTGTCGTAGGCGAGGAGCTCCTCGCGGGTCTCCATGGAGAAGCCTTGCATCGACATCGTCATGGTGGAGAGGAGGGTCGTCCCGGGCACCGACGGGTGCTCCAGGGCCACGCGCGTCCCGCCCATGCTCATCGTCATCGTCCACTCGCGGCAGTCGAACGTGCGATCGCCGACCTTGCGCGCGACGCTCAAGTTCGTGACGACCATCGTGTTCGTCATCTGCTGACCCATGGCCGACATCGTCATCTGCATCTTCAGCACGCCGAGGGTGTCGTGCGCCCACACGGCGCCTGCGCCGAGCGGCATCGCCTGACCACCGCGACCCTTCGGCGCCGCGCTCGAGCCCTCGATGATCGGACTCATGTCGGCCAGGGTCTTCTTCTGACACGTGTAGTCCTTGCCCGCGATGGTGACCGTCTCCTCGCCCGCATCGACCACCTTGGCGCGCTTTTGATCGGCGCGGAACACCTTGGGGACGCGGCGTTCGGATGTGCGCCAGCCGGTGTCGTCCTTGTTCTCGACCTTGAGGACGTACTCCGTCTCCGTGATCTGGACGAGGGTCTCCTTCTCCTCGGTGACCGTCTTGCGCCCGCCGCCGGGCATCTGGGGGATCTTCATGTCCTGGGTGGTGCGGCGGTGAACGACGCTGCCGATGCCGTGCCCCTTCCAAGGGGAGTCCCGCTCGAACATCTTGGCGAGATCGTGGTCACCGGCCGAGGCCGGCGTGGAGGTACCGAGCGCGAGGAGGAGGGCGAGGCCGACGGCGAGGGCGTAGCGCATGAGGGGGCTCCGTAAGAGTCGAAGCCGCTAGGGTAGCGGGCGGGGTTAGGCCTGGCGATGGGCACCCTCCGCCGGTTGCTTCCCCTCCGGCGCCCCCAGCGCGTAGAATCTGCCCGACCTGGGAGGGTTGTCTCGTGGTGCAAGCGCTTCGTCTGTTCCGGCCCGGCGCGGTCGGACTCGCCATTCTGCTCGCCGCCCTGGCTTTCGCGCCGCTCGCGGGCGCCGACGACGGTCCGGCCCCGCTCGCCGATGATGCCCCCCCGGCGGGCGACCTGCCGCCGGTCGACGTCTCCGAGGATGTGGTCATCATCACCGACGTGAGCGAGTCGGACGTCGAAGACACCTCGGAGGAGGTCTACGACGGCGCCGTCATCCTCGCGGAGGTCGCCCCGCCGGCTTCGTGCTGCTGCGAGCCGATCAGCTGCTGCGGCTGCCCGGCCTTCAACTGGACCGTCGCGGTCGAACTCGGCGCGGGCTTCGCGCCCAGCCCCGACGGCATCCTGGGCGAGCCCCTGCCGCCCGCGATCGCGCCGCTGCGCTGGGACGAGAACGATTTCGGCGCGGGGTTCGCAGGGCGCCTCGGCGTCACGCGCAACCTCGCGGACTGCGCCCGCATTGAGGTGCGCGCGGGCTACGCAAGTTGGTCCGATGACTCACGCCAGACCGGACAGTTCGGTTTCCGAGGCGTGCCTGGCGCGGGCGTGATCGCCTCGCCGGTCGTCTCGGGCCCGACCCTGATCGACAACGTCAGCATCCAGGGCTGCAACGGCGACGGCATCCAGATCGACGGCGCCGACGGGTCCTTCCAGGTGGGCGATCCCCTCAACATGGTGGCGCCGACCTTCACGATCGCGGGCTGCGGCGGCAATGGCATCGGCTTCGCGGGGTTGGGGCAGACGCCGGTGCTACAGGGCGCACAGGCCCTGCAGGGCGGGCCCACGCTCTCCGTGTACGGCGGACAGATCCTGCAGTGCGGGCAGAACGGCATCGTCTGCGACGACGCCAATCTCGACGTGAGCACGGTCAGCATCGATGACTGCTACAACGCCATCCTTAACCGCGTGGCGGGTTCCGACTGCACGACGACGATCGCGGACACGGACATCGGCGTGAGCGACCCGATGCGCGCGGAGGGCATCATCTTCGAGCCCTTCTTCGGCGGCATCCTGGCCGATGTCACGAACACCATCGCGCGCGCGCAAGACAGCGCCCTCCGCGGCGGCGACAGCTTCGGTTCCGGGGTGCTGATCCTCTCGGTCGATGGCTGCACCTTCGAATCAGGCCTCTCCGCCTTCATCAACGCCGTGAATGTGTTCGGTGCGTTTGGCAACACGGTCGTGACGGAGTTCAACGACGTGACGGTGGTGGGCAACGGCAACGGAGCGGGCGTGTTCTTCTCCGCCGTCACGTTCGACGCCGACCCCTTCATGGACCCCGGCGCCCAGACGGTCAGCGGCGGCGTATGTCAGGTCGGGTCGAGTGTCGCCAACCGCATCCAGGGGACGGCGTTGACGTTCTCCTCGTGCGATGGCGAACTCACATTCACCAGCACGACCATCTTCCAGCAGGGTGGCGACCCCACCGGCATCTCGAACATGGGCGGCTCGCTGGTCCTGGTCACGGGCACCACCTCGGTCAACCACATTCCGTGACGGCCCTGCCGGCGCTCTACGAGCCGGAGGCCCTCGTCCGGTTCGGAACGTCGTCGTTCTCGTCCAAGGACTGGGTCGGGCCGTTCTACCCGCCGGGCACGCGCCCGGCCGCCTACCTCAGCGAGTACGCCCGCCACTTCGACACCGTCGAAGTGGATGCGACGTACTACGCCACGCCGCGCGCGCGCATGGTCGACGGCTGGGCCGCGAAAGTGCCGCCGGGCTTTCTGATCTCAGCCAAGTTCCCTAAATCGATCGTGCATGGCGGTCAGACCGCCCGGCCCGACCCGCGCCGCGTCCTCGACCCCGACGCCACCTACGAGGAACGCGACGCGTTCCTGGGGACCATGGCGCGGCTCGGCCCCGCGCTCGGCACCCTGCTGATCCAGTTCCCCTACTTCAACCGCTCGGCCTTCCCGTCGGTGGGGCCGTTTCTCGAGCGTCTGGAGCCGTTCCTACGCGACCTGCCCAAGGAAGGCTTCCGCTACGCGCTCGAAGTGCGCAACAAGGCCTGGGTCACCGCGGGCTTGCTCGACGCATGCCGGCTGCACGGCATCTCCTTCACGCTCGTGGACCAGGCCTGGATGCCGCACGGCGACGAGTTGGATGGCCGCCTCGACGTAGCGACCGGCCCCGAGACGTACATCCGGCTGCTCGGCGATCGGCAGGCGATCGAGCGCATCACAACGACCTGGGAGCGCGAGGTGCTGGACCACAGCGAGCGTATGGAGCGCTGGGCCGTACTCATCGCGAAGCTCGTACGCCAGGGGCGCCGCACGCTTGTGTACGTGAACAACCACTACGCGGGGCACGCCCCCACGACCGTGCGCAAGCTCAAGGCGATGATCGAGGCCCAGCGCTAGGCCTACCTCCCATGCGCGGCTACGCCGCGCATGGGGCCCGACTACAGAACGCTCGGGTCATGCGGGCTGCGCCAGCTCGCCCGCGTAGTTCGGGCGGGATCCGATTCTGCCTCAGGTTACGTCCTTGCCGGTTGGATCGGTCTCGTCCCTTCGAATAGGGGTGAGCGGTTACGCACGCCGCTATCGACGGGCGTAGCGGCCGCCGTTCTCTCGCGCAAGCAGACGCAGGAGCTCGCTGTCCATGCCGATCGACACGCCGTGGATTGCGATCCGACGCGTCTGATTCTCGCGCCGAACGGCGCGCAGAATGTCGGGCGTGGCGACGTACTTGCCCGCCCCGGGAACGCCATCCGAGAGAAGGAAGATCGTATCGACATCCTTCATCTGCAGCGCCAACTCGAGCGCGTCGTAGATGTTGGTGCCGCCCGTCGGCACCTTGGACTCCAGATGCCGCTGCAGCGCGCTGCGGTTCGACGCGTTGAGCGGCTGCAAGATCGGCTTCCAGGGGTCGATGACGGTGTGAAACAGGATCACGTTCACGCGCGCCCGATTCTTGAGCTTCGCGACGGCGCCCAACACCTCGCGCACTGCCACATCCAGGCGGTTTAGCCGGCTCTCTTCGTCGTTTTCATCCTGGACGATGGCACCGGGAGCGCTCATGGAGCCCGACTGATCGATCACGAACACGATCCGGTCGCTCTTGATCGGGATGCCGTAGAACCCAGCCTGGGTGCCGCCGGCGTGGTCCTCAGGCAGGGTTGGAATGTCCGTCGGCACCCGAAACGCGTGCTCGTTCTCGGCCCACCAACGCTTCCAGATGTCGTGGTCGTCGTACAGGTTCATCGCCGTCAGGCGAAACAGGGTGCTCGCGATCGCGTCGCGCACCCGGTCCTCCTCTTCCGGGCCCAACCGCGCGATCAACGGCGCGATCGCGGCCCGCGGGCGAAGGTGGTCGATCGCCTCGACCGCCGCAAGCCGCACCTGCCAATCCTCGTGATCGAGATTGGGCAGAATCTTCGGCAGCAGGCTCTCGTCGCCCGAAGCGCCCGCGGCATCCAGCGCAAGAATGCGACTCTCCATGTCTCGCCCACCCAGGAGCGACAGGAGGAAGTCGCGCACCTTGGGGTGATGGAATCCGAGCCGGGCCAACGCCCGCACGGCAGAGGCGCGCGCCCCCGGCTTGGCACGGCTCTTCGCCTGCTTCAACAGCGTGGGCAAGGCGGCCACGTCGCCATGATCGCCGAGCGCCTCAAGGAGCAGAGCAAGAACCTCCTCGTCCTTTTCCTTCTTTGCGCGCGCCAGCAGAGCTTTCGTGACGTCAACCTCCACGATGGAGGCCAGCACCTCGGCGGCCGTGGCACGCACGGCCGGGGCGTCGCTTTGGAGCGCGGCCACGATCGAATCGACCGCGTCGGGGGCGCGCAGCGAGCGCAGCTGCTCCAGCACGAGCTTCTTGACGTTCGCGTGCAGTCGCTCGTCCTCTAGGAACCCCAGCAGGGCGGTGACGGCCTTGCCGTCGCCGGCGGAGCCCAAGACCTCGGCCAGGGCCAAGCCCACGTTGATCGGCACCGGCCGGACACTGGCGAGGGCCAGCGCCCGCTTGCGAGCCTCGGGGTGCCCCAACTTGCCGAGGTCACGGATGGCCTCCGCCTGCAGGGCTTCGTAATCATCGTCGGCCGCCTTAAGGATCAACTCGACAGGCGGGCCGCCCTTCAAGCTGCGCGCGCCGTTGATGTAGGCGATGTGCCGCACCGTGGGCGTGCCATGCTCCGCCACGATGTGCAGGATTCGCTCGCGCCCGGTGGCCGACTCCATGTAGGCGAGGTAGCGCGCGGCTCCGCTGACCGCGTTGGCGTCGGCCGACGCGATCATCTGCAAGTAGGCCGACTCTCGGTCCGGGTGACCCATCTGGTGCAGTGTCTGCGCCAGCGCGTACGCCTCGCTGCTCGTGGCCTTCTTGGCGAGCGCGAGAATGCGCTTGCCGCCCGACTCGAGATAGGCCGAGTTACCCAGCGCTCGCAGGCCCGCGGCCTGCACGTTGCGGTCGCCGTCCCCGGCCACGACGTCCAGCAGGAAGGCCAGGCTCTCGTCGGTGCCGCAGTCTCCGATGAGTTGGATCGTGGCCGTGCGCTCGGCGTAGGTCTGCTTGCGCTCCGCTTCGTAGCGCTCGATCAGCTCCTTCCAGGGCACGTCAGGCTTGGATCGCAGGACCCCGGCCGCCGGGGCCGTCGTGTCCTCCCACCCGCGGGAGCGCGCGGGCGGGACGCTCTGCGCACGGCGAAACTCCACGGCGTGGCCTGAGCGGCTGACGACATGCGCCGTCCAGCCCTCGTCCCCGACACGGAAGGGCTCGCCGGGCAGCACGCGCTCGGAGGCCTCGCCGAGGGCGTCGATGCGACCATTGCCGTCGAGATCGACATAGATGCGGTCGCGCTCGGCATCGTCGAACGCCGCGTCGAAGCTGTGATCCGTCAGGGCAACGGGCCGCAGGCGGCCACCGAGTACGACGTTGCCGAGCCGATGGATGCGCGCATAGACGGAGTAGTAGTCCGCGCCGTTCGCAGGCACGTGCATGAAGTACAGCGGTACCGGAACGGGGACGCTCTCGTCCTCGTAGGGCGCGAGCACCACTTGCAGCCGGTAGCGCGTGGTGCCGGAGAGGGCGAGGCTGCTCTGCTTTTCGTCGCGCAGGTCACCGTCGAAATTGTGGTCGACCCATAGCCGCGGGTTGGCCGGATCGGCGTCGATGGCGACGAGCAGCCCCTTGGGCGACCCGGCCATGCGGATGCGCGCATAGCGCCCCTCGCGCAGGTCAGGCAGCGGTTGCACACCCTCCGGCGGCTCGGGCTTGAACGGGATTCGGCCGCTGCTCGCGCCACCGAGATTGCCCGGCTCCCACGCGAGGTGCACGGTCACGACATCGGGCTCGGCCACGGCGCCTGCGCCGAGGGCAAGCAGAACAAGCAAGGCGAGTGGCGACCAGCGCATGGCGCGCAGTCTACCGCGCTGGTCGTTTCAACTCCGATCGCCCGCCGGGCCTCGGCCCGGGTAGCATGCCGCCCCATGCTTCCCTGCCCCCGCTGCAACGTCCGGATGAAACGTGGCCTCGTCGCGGGCGGGGTGGCGTGGAGCTGCCCCCGTTGCGATGGCCGGACCGCGACGCTCAGTCTCTTGCGCAAGGTGCTCGAACCGGCGACGGTCCAAGAGATCTGGACCCGCGCCGGCGCCCCCGATGCCCAGGAGGGCGTGCGCTGTCCCTCGTGCCTGAAGGGCATGCGCGGGGTCCTGCTGCGAGTGCCCGACGGCTACCAGGAACTCGACATCTGCCAGCCGTGCACGTTCGTGTGGTTCGACGCCCACGAGTACACCGCCATGCCCCAGCTCGAGGCACGGGGCGCCGCGGCTGACCCGCTCCTTGGTCCCGTCCGCTCGCCCCAGGCGATCGAGGCCGTGGCGCGTTCCAAGCTGGCGTCCCTGCACGCGAAGCAGGATTCCACCCGCGCCACCCCGGATGCCGGCTGGAAGTGGCTGCCGGGCCTGATGGGCATGCCGGTCGAATTCGATCGCAGCGAGCCGGCGTCGGTACCCGTGGCCACGTGGGTACTGGTGGGTCTCGTGTCGATTGTCAGCGTGCTCTCGTTCGGCGACATCGACGCGATCGCCGACCGCTTCGGCTTCCGCCCGAGCGATCCGTGGCGGCTGGGTGGCCTGACCGCCCTGACCGCGTTCTTCCTGCACGCCGGCTGGATGCACCTCATCGGCAACATGTACTTCCTCTGGACCTTCGGCGACAACTCCGAAGACGTCCTGGGCCTGGGGCGCTACCTGCTCCTGCTGCTGCTTGCCACCCTCGCGGGCTCGATCCTGCACGGGCTGGTCACCACGGAGCCCAGCGTCGTCGCCGTCGGCGCGAGCGGCGGCATCTCCGGCCTCATCGGGTACTACGCCCTGCGGTTCCCGACGATGCGCATCGGGATGCTCTTCTTCTTCATCTGGTGGCTGCGCCTGAACACGCGCGTGGCCTTCGCGCTGTGGGTGGGCATGCAGCTCTTCGGCGCCTTCGTGGTCGAGGACAACGTGGCCTACATGGCCCACCTCGGGGGCGCGGTCGTGGGCGTGGCATTCTTCGCGCTTGAGAAGCTGGGCGTCTGGACGCCGTCGGGGTCAGTCGCGGCCCAGCGCGAGACCCGCTACGCGGGACGCTCGGATCGTTACGAAGGCGGGGCGGTGCATTCCGACCGCTACAGCTCCCGCGCGAACCGCAAGTAAGTCAGCGGCCGTCAGTCGATACGGACGAAGAACTCCTGGACCCACCAGGGGCCATCGCGACCGTCGTGGACGCCCACGCCGATGTGCGTGAGGCCCGGCCCAAGCAGGGTGTGGAGGTGCTGCGGCGAGCCGACCCAGGCGGCCATCACGGCGTCGGGCCCTTCGTTGCCCTTGGCGATGTTCTCGCCGCCGAAGAAGTCGAACTCGACCTCAGCGTCGCGCAGGCGCTCCAGCGGCGTGCGGCCGTCGGGCGCTACGTGGGCGTAGAACCCCCCGACGCGCATCGAGACCGCGTGATCGTAGGCTGCGTCCGCCGCGGTCTCGTCCCAGGTGAGAGGCTGAAGCCCATTGGCCGCGCGCACCCGGTTGACCATGTCCGCCACCCGCAGAGCTTGGCTGCGCTCATCGGCGGTCATTTGGGTGCCGGGGGGCGTGTCCTTCTCCTCCCCAACGACTGAGTCCACCAGGTCGCCCACGCCACACCCCCCCAGCGCACCCGCAGCCAGCAGGCAGAGGGCCGCGCTCAGCAGGAGGGTCGGCAGGCGGGCGGTCGTGCAGGGCAGGGCAGGTCCTCCGAGACAGACGCTCTACCTCATCTTTCGACCACGCTCGCGTCGATCTGAACCCCCCCGCGCGCGCCGATGAGGGCGCTTGTACGCGTTCAGGGGTCCTGTCGAACCACGTGCGGCTTCGTGGCTGCGGGGCGTGGGATTGCCGTCGTCGTCCTCGCGGGGGCCCTACCCCGCGT
>JAQBWE010000076.1 GCA_027625315.1 Planctomycetota bacterium | reverse complement strand
TGAATCGACGGAGAGATGCAGCTTGCGCCAGCCTCTGCGGCCCTTGGCGCCGTGTTTGGCTGCGGCCCACTCGCCCTCGCCGAAGGCAGCCAAGCCGCTGCTGTCGATCAGCAGGTGGACCGGGCCCTGGCGGGGGACGGCACGCAGGTCAAGTGCAAGGCCCTGGCCGCGGCGGGAGAGTGTCGTGTGGTCGGGTGACTCGAGGTCCAGGCCCATGATCCGCAGGACAGAACGAAGGAAGCCTTCGGCCTGCCGGAGTGGTAGATGAAACACGAGGCGGAGCGTCAGCGCCGTTTCGATGGCCACGTCCGAGAACTTGGGCTGCGCACCTCGGCGCCCGGTTGGTGCTGGGTGCCACGTGTCGAGGGCGTCGGGCGTGATCCACAGGGTGATGTCGCCGCGGGCGACCAGGGCCTGGTCGTAGGCGGGCCAGTTCTTCACGCGGTACTTCGTCTTGTACTTGGGGTGGACCTTCGATCGCTTCGACGGCATGGCGCCTGCTCCGGTGGGGATACCGGGCTATCGACGGGCACGGGGCGAGCCGGTAGGATTCATGCACCAACGCCTCGCCGAGGATGATGTGCTCGCCCCGCCGGATGCCTAGACCAATCGCCCCTCGCGGGATCAGCGGGTGCACGGTTGTGGGGGCGCCGGTCGCGCCGAGGGAGGGGCGCTGCGGGCCCGTCGGAGGGGCGCTGCGGGCCCGTCAGGGGGGCGCCCAGAACGGCCGTGCGATCGCGCAGAACGGGTCAGACCCTGCCCTCCCTGCTGGACTACGGGCATGAAGTTCACCGCCACGACCCTGTCCGTCTTCCTCCTTACGCCCCTCGGGCTGCTCCTCGCTGCGTGCGGGGATTCCAGCGAGGGCAGTGCGCCCGCGAGCCCGTCGACTGAGCAGGTCGGCGCCGCGCTGAGCGGTGTTCCGGGCGCGTCCAACCTTCCGCCGGTCGACCCCAACACGGTGGTGGTGACGGTCAACGGCGCGCCGATTACGCAGGGCGAAGTTGACGCAGAGCTTGAGGCCATGCTCTTTGGTGGCATGCAGGTCGAGCCCGCACGCCTTGCTGGCTTGCGCCAACAGTTCGGAGCGCAGGCCCAGAAGGGCTTGGTCGACCGCACCATCCTCGAGCAGGCGGTCGTGAAGAACGGCGTCGTGGTCACGCCTGAGGAGTTGGTCGCCAAGTGGAAGGAAATCGACGGGCAGATCCCCAAGGAGATGGACCGCGCTGCGTTCCTTCAGAGCAAGGGCATGACCCAGGCCGAAGCCGACGAGCGCATCGGCCAGCACCTGCGCATCGAGAAGTTGTTCGCAGCGCACGCGCCGGAAGGTGCCGTCGATGACGAGGCGCTCCGCGCGTTCTACGACAAGAACATCCTGCAGTTCCAGACGCCGGAGCAGGTCGGCGCGCGCCACATCCTCGTGTCCGTGCCTGAGGGTTCGACGGCGGAGCAGAAGGATGCGGCCAAGGCCAAGCTCGAAGGGTTCCGAGCCGAGATTGCCGAGCAGGGCCCCGAACACTTCCAGGTGTTGGCGAAGGAGCACTCCGCTTGCCCGAGCAAGAAGGATGGTGGCTACCTCGGGATGTTCGGCCGCGGCCAGATGGTGCCGGAGTTCGACGAGGTCGCGTTCAAGCTCGAGCCCGGCGTCGTCAGCGAGCCCGTGCTGACCCAGTTCGGCTGGCACATCCTGCTCGTAGATAAGAAGCAGGAGGCGGGCACGCGCACGTTCGAGGAGGTGCGCGATGATCTGAAGGCGCGCCTGGAGGGTGAGACGCGTGAGAAGGCCCGCACCGCCTATCTCGAGACCCTGCGGGCCGAAGCCAAGATTGAGCATCCCGCTACGAGCAAGTAGCGGGAACACGCCCGCGCGTCTGTCGCGGGCGCGCGTGACCGGCCTGCTTCGCCCGAACTACCCTGCTTCGCGCGAACTACCAGTTGTCGTCGTGCGCGACGGGATCCGGCGCGTAGTAGTACGGGTCGTCGTAGCAACAGCCGTACGGGTCGTCGAACGTCGAGCCGATGGCTGCGCCCGCGACGGCGCCCACGATCGCGCCCGCGGCGGCGCCACCACCACAGGCTCCGAGTAGACCGCCCGTCAGGGCGAGAACGAGGACGAGCGCGACGAGGCGCGTCCAAACCGGGCGCAAGCCCAGGTGGGTGCGATCCGACATGCGGGGAGTCTCCTGCTTCGAGTCCACCGGGCCGGCTCCGGTGGTGCTCATTCTACCGTCGCCTGCACGGTCCGGGTGCTCGGGCTGACCCGATCCCTGGAGTCGTCCTGTTCGTGCTGGGGGAGCGGCAGTATGGTCGCGGGCATGCTGCACTTGGGCGTCGATGAGGCTGGCTATGGCCCGCTGCTGGGACCGCTCGTCGTCGGGCTGGCCGCGTTCCGCCTCGACGAGGGCGTCAGGCCCGAGGGCGTCCCGGCCGCTTGTGGCTGGCACGGTCACCTGCGCACGCGCCTTGAGGGCCTCGTCACGCGGGCCGGGGGCCGCCGCCGGCATGAGGCGCTCCCCGTGCCCGTGGACGACTCGAAGGCCGTGAAGCAGAGGACGGGCCTGGCCGGTCTGGCGCGCGGCGTCGGGCTCTTCGCCTCGGCACTCGATCAGTCCCCGCCCGCGCACCTAGAAGACCTCCTCGTGCGCTACTCGGACCGCAGCCCGGAGTCCTACGCCGCCGTGCCCTGGTTCGCGGACCTCGCGGCGGTGCCGCTGCCGACCTATCCGTGGACAGGGCCCCAGGTGGACACGTTCGCTGAGCGCGGCGTACAGGCGCTGGACCTGCGCGTGTTGCCGATCGACGCCGGGGAACTCAACGCCTCGTTCGATGCGCTCGACAACAAGGCCAGCGCCTTGGGTTTGTACGCCGCGACCCTGCTGCTCTCCGTTCTCGACCGCTATCCCGGCGAGGACGCCGTGGTCGTCGTCGACCGCCACGGCGGGCGGCGCGACTACACCGCCTACCTGACGCAGGTGTTTCCGTTCGCCGTCATCAGCCGCGCCACGTCGCCCGAGGGCGAGATGCGCTACCGCGTGCGACTGCCCGATCGCCGGCTGCACTTTCGCTTCGTCACGAAAGGCGACGCGGTGTCGTTGGCCGTCGGCTGGGCCAGCATGGCGGCCAAGCTCACGCGCGAGCTCTTCATGGCGAGCTTCAATCGCTGGTTCGAAGAACGCCTGCCCGGCGTACGGCCGACCGCGGGCTACACCACCGATGGGCGCCGGTTCCTGTCCGACATCGAGCCCCTGCTCGCCGCGGAGCCCATCGACACTCGCGGCCTCGTCCGCTCCCGCTAGTGTGGTGGACGCCGCGGCGGCTATGGGCCGAAGCGAGTCCGAGCGAAGTCGTACGCGTCGGCACCGATCTGGGCGCCGATGAAGCGGCCGGGGATGTCGTCGGCGGGTGGGTGGATGCCACCGTAGATCCGCGACAGGCTGCACTCATCGGCCGCGTCGAAGTACTTTGCCCACTGCAGCGTGATCGTGACGCTGGGCCCTTCCTCGAACACGAGGAAGCTGTTCTGCGGACACGGGAACTGGCCGAGTCCACCGGGGAAGAACTCGCTGCCCGTGAACCGGCTGAGAACCGTCGCGGCAGCGCGGCTGTACGTGCTGTGGCCCGAGATGTACCCGGCGAAGGGCGGCGTGACGAAGCTCGGGCGCTGGTAGGGCCACCACTCCTCGAGCAGGATCCAGCCGACTCCGGCGGTGTCCGTTTGGGGGTTCGCGACGAAGTCTGGTCCGCGCCACGCGCGGACGGCGATCTTGCCCAGGTTGTCGTCGGCCGGACCCGCGAGATGCTCGTGCCGCTCGCCGGGTGCGCTGCTCGCGGCCGTGATCACCTCGACGCGTCCGGGCACCAGTTCGATACCGCCCGGGTGGTACGAGGGGCCCCCGGGGTCGGTCCGTTGGCCTAGATCGCCCAGGAAGCGAAGCGCCGAAATCGGACGCGTGTAGTCGTACCACCCCTTGATGCCCCAGGCGGTAATCGCGACGTCGTGCATCGCTCCGCTGAGCGCGAGGTAGAGCTTCACATCCCACTCGAGGGGATCGAGCTCGGCTCCGACGCCCTCGAACCGGCGAATCAACTGCGGCTGGTCGCTGACGTAGTTGGCGATGACGAACCAATGTCCCGGCGGCGTTTCCGAGTCGGGCCCATCGGCCCAGAACTCGGCGAGCACGCGGTAGTAGTCGCCTGCAGGCACGACCTGGTCGGCGTAGGGCTGGCCGGTCGCACTGTTGGTGGCGTAGCCCGTTCCGCTGTTGGAACCGAGCACGTTGTTGCCGCGCGCGGCGGGACTGATGTTGAGCGTGACGCCATCGGTGGGGTCGAGGAAGGAACTCCACTCCAAGACTTGCTCGAAGCCTTGCTTGTAGAGCAAGTCGCCCGCGCCCCCGTGCTGCGGAGGCGGGCCCGGATCGTGGTAGACCCAGTAGTCGAAGCCGCCCCGCGGAAAAACGGTCAAGTCCGAGGCCGACAGCGCAAACGGAACGACTTGGCCCCACTCCGGCGAAAGAAACGGGAGCGCACCGGTGGGCAGCGGATTGCCGGCTTGGTCGACGTTGAACTGCAGCGCGAGGGGCTGCCAGCGGTTCGGGTCGCTGATGGTCGGGTTCCCAGGGAGGATCACCACGAGGGGGTCGTTCACAGGCAGGTAGAACTGGTTTGTGAACCCGCCCGCCTCGTTCGAGCCGTCCACCTGCCCGAACGCGAGGATCGACGCCGCGATGCGGTTGCCGATGGCAGCGGGCGTGCCGCCCACCTGTGTCGTCACGGCGGGGTTGAAGCCCAGACCTGCCATCGTCGAGTCGATGAGGCCCAGGGTCTGGGCGGAGCCGGGGGAGTTCTGGAAGCGACTGCGCAGGATGCGGTAGCACGCATAGCTGATCGCCTCTTCGCGGGCCGCCTCTGTGTCGGGGCTCGTTCCGATCTCGCTCACGAGCACGGGGAGCGCCACCGGGTCGTACGCCGCCCAGGCGTCCCACATCGCCGCGGACACATGGAAGACGTTGCGGGCGTGCACCGTGGGGCGTGCGAAGTCGTTGCGGATGCCCTCTAGCAGTACCTCGTTCCACGTCCGGGCGACGCTCCAGTTCTCTGAGGTCGGCGCCGGCGGGGGGGGCGTGTCGGACGTACCGCAGGCGGACAGCGCGAAGAGGACGACGAGGGCTGCGAACGAAGGCGCACTACGCACGAAGGAACTCCCGGCCTCTGGGCCATCGGACACAACGGAACGAGGCTCAAGGTACTTCCCGCCCGCCTGCGACGGGCCAGCGTTCGGACCCGCCTACTCCACGCCCAGCGCCCGGAGAGCGGTCTCGACCTGCTCAGCGAGGACCTTGCGGCCGGGGTTGCCCTTGAGGCCAGCCACGGGAATCGGTTCGCCCACGCGGATGATGATCTCGCCGCCGCGCGACGGACCGAGGGAGCCCCGCGGCATGCGCTCGTAGGCGCCGAGGATCGCAACGGGTTGCACCGGCAGGTCCGCCGACAGGGCCAGTTGGAACGCGCCATTCTTGAAGGGGGCCAGCAAGCCGTCGCGCGTGCGCGTGCCCTCAGGGAACACCATCGGGTTGAGGTGATAGCGCTTGGCGCGTTCGACAGCCCGGTCCAGCAGGCGCTTGCCCTCGCGCGGGTTGTCGCGATCGATCAGGAAGTGGCCCGACGCCCGCGTGTACCAGCCGATGAACGGCAGTCGCATCAGCTCCTTCTTGAGCATGAAGCGGATCTGGCCGGGATGCGCCGCGAGCATTGCAGGCGGATCCAGATACGACGAGTGATTGGCCACGATCATCCGCGTCGTGTTCGGATCCAGAAAACCCGGTCCCTCGATGCGCAGTCGCAGCCCCGCGCCCCAGAGCAGCCAGCGTCCCCACAGGCTCGCCACACGATGCGAGATGCGAGCTGAGCGCGGGTTGAGCACGAGGGCCAGCATCGCCACGGTGAAGCAGAGAGCGGTGACCACGGCGGCCCACCAGGCGAAGGCGATGACGCGCAGCGTGCCCATCGCGTCTAGAACAGGCCGACGGGGCGGCCCTCGTCGTCGATGTCCACTTGCTCGAGTCCCGGACTCGAGCCGAGGCCCGGCATGGTCATCATGGTGCCGCAAAGCGGGTAGAGGAAGCCAGCCCCGGCCGCGAGGCGCACGGTGCGTACCGGCAGCCGGAAGCCCTTGGGGCGGCCCTTGAGCGCGGGATCGTGCGAGAGAGAGAGGTGCGTCTTGGCCATGCAGATCGGCAACTTGCTGAACCCGAGCGCTTCGTAGCGCGCGATGTCGGCGGCCGCTTCGTCGGAGAAGTCGACGCCGTCGGCGCCGTACATGGTCTTGGCGATCGTCTCGATCTTCTCGCGCACGGGGGCATCTATCTCGTAGAGGTGGCGGAACTTCGCGGGCTGTGCGCAAGCGCTCTCGATGGCCTCCGCGATCGCGCGGCCGCCCTTGCCGCCCCCGGTGAAGACCTCGCTCACCTCGCACGCGTGCGCGCCGGCGGCCATGGCCGCCTTGCGGATGGCGTCGTACTCCTTGTCCGTGTCGGTCGGGAAGCGGTTGATCGCGACGACCACGGGGACGCCGTGGGCCTTGAGGTTGGCGATCTGCGCCTCCAGATTGGGAATGCCGGCGTCGAGGGCGTCGAGGTCCTCGATCAGGAGGCCCGGATCCAGCGGCTTGCCCGGCACGATCTTGAATCGTCCGCTGTGCATCTTGAGGGCGCGCACGGTGCACACGAGCAGCGCGGCGTCGGGTGTGAGGCCGGACGCGCGACACTTGATGTTGAAGAACTTCTCGGCACCGATGTCTGCGCCGAAGCCGGCCTCGGTGACGAGGTACTCACCGAGGTGAATACCGATCTGATCCGCCACGATGGAGGAGTTGCCATGCGCAATGTTGGCGAACGGCCCGGCATGCACGAAGCACGGCGTGCCCTCCATCGTCTGCATGAGGCTCGGCTTGATGGCCTCACTCATGATGACGGTCGCGGCGCCCGCGCAGCGCGCATCTTCGGCGGTGATCGCCTTGCCCTCAGGCGTGTAGCCCAGGATCACCTGGCCGACGCGACGACGCATGTCCTTGATGCCCGTCGCGAGTCCCAGGATGGCCATGAACTCGCTGGCAACGGTGATGTCGAATCCGCTGCGGCGCGGGACGCCGTTCTTCGAGCCGCCGAGCCCGACAATGATCTCGCGCAACGCGCGATCGTTGGTGTCCGTGACCCGTCGCCAAGCAACCTGTTCCGGATCGAACCCGAACCGGTTGCCCAAGAGGATGGAGGTATCGATGTGGGCCGCCACCAAGTTGTGGGCCGCTTGCACGGCATGGATGTCGCCCGTGAGGTGCAGGTTGAAGAGGTCCATGGGGACCACCTGGCTGTAGCCGCCACCGGCCGCGCCGCCCTTGATGCCAAACAGCGGGCCCATCGAGGGCTGGCGGATGCACGTCACCACGCGCCGTCCGAGCTGGTGCAGCGCCAGGGAGAGGCCGACCGTGTGAACCGTCTTGCCCTCACCGAGGGGTGTGGGCGTGATCGCCGAGACGACGATGTACTTGCCCTTGGGCTTGTCCTTGAGGCGCTCGATCGCTGAGAGCGAGACCTTCGCGATGTGCCGGCCGTGGGGCTCAAGTTCCGACGGCAGCAATCCCGCGGCTTCCCCGATGGCCTCGATGGGCTGCAGGCTGGCCGCGCGGGCGATTTCGAGATCCGACTTCATGGCTCTGCTTTCGGTGCGCCGGCAGCACGTGCGCGCCGGCAGATGCCGCGACCGGTGGCGCTCCTCCGGCCGCGGCTCGTGAGAAGCCGGCGAGGAAGAGCAGCCCCGCAGGGCTACTCCCCCGAGTCCCGCGCTAGTTTCGCAGCGTGGTGCTCTCGCTCTCGCTCGCCAGCTCTGCGCCGTCTGACGCGCGCTGGACGACGGCGACCGTCTTCACGAGCGTCGAGGCCGGAGCCGAAACCACTCGGACGAGGATTTCGAAGTCCATCTTGCCGCCGACGGCCATGACGAAGTTCGCGGTCTGCGCGCTCTGACCTGCGCCGGTGACCTCGAGTTCGCCGCTCATGTTCTTGCCGGAGACGAACTCGAGTTCGGGCGGCAACTGCCACGAGACATTGATCTCGGGCGTGCGTTCCGTGCCGGCGTCGTTCTCCACTCGCAGGCGATACACAAACGTCTCGCCGACGTTGAAGATGCCCTCCTCGCGTCCGTCCTTGGCCTTGTCGGTCATCTCGACCTGCAGGGCGGTGAGGCCGGTCACGCGGATGTCGGCGTCGCGACGGATCGCGCAGCGTGCGCCGCAGTTGCTGTCGGCGCTGATCTGGCACGGGCCGACGGCAATGGCCTTCTTCGACCAGTCGTGCGTCCAGACCTCGCCGGGCGCCATCGGGCCGATGTTCACGTCCTCGAAGCCGCCGCCGAGGCAGCCGCCGTACGAGACGCGGACGGTGCAGCCCTCCGCTGCGCCGTCACCGACGTTGGTGACCTTCAGCGTGAAATTGGCCAGCTCGCCAAAGTAGATGTTCGGCGGACCGACGAGTTCCATCTGGAGCTCGCACTTCACGACCTCGAGCGTGCACTGCGCCTGGACTTCCGGCACGCCGTCGGCGGTGGCCCGTGCGACGTTCGTGTAGGTGCCCGGAGCTTCGGCGATGCCCGCGAAGATCACGTCCTGGCTGTCGCCGGGCACCAGGGTGCCGAGGCTAGCCGTGTTCTGGGTCGTGGGCTTGATGCCCTCGGGATACGTGTCGACGACGACGACGTTCTCAAGCGGTGCCCGGCCGGTGTTGGTCACGGTGACCACGAAGCGAACTTCGCTGCCAGCCTGCGCCCGTACGGGATCGCAGACCTTCGTGATCTCGAGCTTGCCCTGCGTGATCTCGATCGGGCAGGTGTTGGAGGCGCTGGCCCCGCTCGTGCTCGACGTCACACGCACTGTGTTGGTGTACTGACCTGCCGACTGGGCCTGGAACGCGACGCTGCGCGTGACCTGCTGGCCGGCCGGGATCGTGCCCAGGTTGATCGGGAAGCTGGTTCCGTCGGCCACGACCATGCCGCCCTGCGGGGTGTCGTCGAGCATGACGGCCTCAGCCGGCGCATCACCCGTGTTGCGTACGGTGATGCGCTTGGTAAACGAACGGCCCACGGCCGCCGTCGGCCCGCCGGGGTACTCGCAGGCCACCTCGAGCGAGGCGCGGCGCCACGTCTTGGTGATGATTCGCGAGCGCGGGCAGGTCGCCCCGTAGAAGCTGCCGAGCGCGGTGAACTTGATTCGGTTGGTACCGGTCGCACCGCTCGAGTTGCGCAGGCTGAACTCAGCGACGCCCGCGGCGTTCGTGTCGAGGAGCTGGGTCCGGCCGCCGCTCGCGAAGGTCGCATCGGGGCCGTCTAGGATCTCGGCCTCGCCGGGCTGTCCGGGGATACCCGAGCCGTCGGCGCGCGTGATGGTCACCGGGAACGAGTGGACGTCGTCGGGCAGCGTGTTGACCGCACTGTCCGGGAAGGTCACGTTGAAGTCGGCCCAAATCTTCTTCGCCCAGCACTTGTGCTTGGTGCCGTCCCGGATGCCGGGAACGTAGATGATCATGTCGGTCACGCCTTCGCGCGTGCTCGTAATGGTCAACCAGGTCTCGCCGGTACCGACCGTGATGTCGGGCAGGCGGACGCCGTTGTGATCCTCGTACGGGTGGTTGTTGCCCGCGTCGAGCAGCTCCGGGCCCCAGTTGGTGACGGAGACCGCGTACTGGTTGTCGATCTTGTTGCCGTTGTTGCCCGGGAACGCCGCCGCCATGGGGGCGATGCGACCGGCGCCGTACTGGTCATCGACGGCGACGATGTCGCCGACGGCCTCGGGGTAGCGGGCCAGCATCCATTCGACGCGCTGACCGGGCAGCGGGTTGCCGCACTGGTCGAGCACGGTCACGACGAGCGTGTGCTGGGTCATGACCGGGTTGCAGTCCACCCGGGGCGAGACGCGCTCCTCGATGCGGCAGGACGTCGGAATGCCCACGACCGGCTCTTGCACGGGGGTGCACACCTGGCAGCCAGGCCACACGTTGTCGAGCGGGGTCGTGCGGCACGAAGCCGCGATCAGAAGCAGACCCAGGACGGGAAGGATCCTGCGAACCATGATGGATGACTCCTCAGCGACGGACGGCCTGCATGGCGCGCCTGCCCTGTCCTAATCTCCCGGGCGACATGCGCTCCACCCGGACCTTGGCTCTGTCCGACCGGAGTGAATCCCACCCGGCACGTTGTCTTTGCCTAGACGTCGTTGGACGCGAAGTCCGACGACACCTCCCTACCGGCGCGAGACTGTATCACGTTGAGAGTCCAGCCAAGCCGATGCAACGGGCCCGGAGCGGGGCGGGGGGCGGCTTCGCGGGCGACGAGGAGCGCCGCTTCAGGATCCAAAACGAAAGCGGCCCCTCGGATGGGGATCCGAGGGGCCGTCACCCTTTGCATTCGGAGGCGCCATGACTCGCGGCATCCAGGGGGGATGATGCCTCGTTTCGTGACCCTGTAGAAACACATTACCTTGTGGCGCACAGTATGGCAAGCGGCTTGGTATGAAATCCGGCGCTATGACGTAACATTATTGCCTTTAAGGATTTATGGCGACGAGGCCTTGGCGCTCGGGCCCGCAATGTCCTTGCGGCCGGGCTACTCGCGCCCTTTGCCCCGCCGGCAGTCGCAGGGACAGGCCCCGCAGCGGGGGCAGCCCGGGGTGTACCGCGCGGCCGCATCCTCGAGGTCGATCCCCGTCAGCGAGGCGAGAGTCGTCAGCCACGCCAGGACGTCACCGACCTCCTCGCGCAGATTCTCGGGCTCGCCCCGGCGGAGCGCTCGACCGAGCTCGCCAACCTCCTCGACAAACCACATGTACGTCTCGGGCACGCCCCGGGCCGCGTCCTTCGCGCCGTAGATGGCCTCGATGTTGGCCTGAAACGCCCCCAGGCCTTGGTGGGGGGGCAGGCGATCCGCAGACATCAGCGCAGGCGCTTCACGGTCGAAATCGTGATGTCGTCATTCTGCGCGACTTGCAGGTGGAACCGGTCAATGCCGGCGCCGACGAAGTTGACGAAGGCCTGCGAGTTCTTGGGGGCCTCAGCGCCGACAGCCGCATAGAAGCGCTGCTCGCCGTACTCCTCGCCTTCCTCGTTCTGGATGCGCAACGCGCCGTCCGTGTAGAGCACGATGCGATCGCCGACGCCGATCGGGATGTCGCCCTCCTGCAGCGCGCTGTCAAAGACGGGACCCTTATCGAGTCCCAGCGCGATGCCCTCAGGATTCACCTTGGCGAGCTTGCCCGCCTGGTGGCGGTACACGAGGAGCGGTAGGTGCCCAGCGCTCGCGAGCGTTGCGGAGCCGTCCGCCGTGTTGAGTACGACGTATAGCGCGGTGACGTGGCGACCCGCGGGCAGCTCGCCGGCGAGATGGCGGTTCACGCGCCGCAGGACGTCTGCCGGCGACAAGTGCCCCGGAGCCTCGGCCCGCACGTATGCCTTGGTCGACGCCATCACGAGTGCCGCCGAGATGCCGCGCACGTTGGTGTCGAGCATCATGATGCCGAGGTGCGTCTCGTCGATGCGGAAGTACTCGAAGTGATCGCCGCCGATCTCGAAGCCGGGCTTGAAGAGCGTCTCGACTTCGTAGCCATCGAGGCGCGGCGGATGACGGCTCGTGAGCGCCCCGTGGATTTCTTCGGCGACCTTCTGCTCGCGACTCACCACCTGCTCAAGGTCGGCGCCGTCGTGTTTCTGGCGGAATTCGAGGTTTGAGACCATGCGCTCAATCGAACGCGCGATCGCGGCGGATTCGGCTCCAGAGGCCCGGATCGAACGGGTGGGGTCACCCGAAGATCCGAGCCGGTCGATCTCGCGCGCGAGTCCGCGGATGCCCTTGGTGTGGCTGTTAGCAACCGCAAAGGCCGCAAAGCCCACGAGTAGGGGGCCGAGGATGAGCATGAGCAGGCCGAGAGCAGCACCACCGCCCTTCGCTCCAGCTTCGTGCACGGCAACGAACGCCGTCATGAGATCGCTGGGCTTGCTACCGCGAATCGCGGCGGTGTAGATGCGGACCGGGTAGTCCTTCACCTTCCCGTCCACATAGCCGAAACCGTTGCCCTCATCCACGTAGGCCGACATGTCAGCCTCGACCTCGCCGGCCTGCACGTTGCCCGCGAGCCAGTCACCACTGCCCTTGCCATCGGCCGCGCGGATCCAGCCAGCCGTAACCGTCCAGCGCCCGCGGCTCGCCTTGTCCATGGCCTGCCAGAGGGTGGCCATGCGCTTGCGGACGGCGGCCGCACCGGTGCCGTCATCGTCATCGGAGCTGCCCTTGCCGAGCTTCGCGCTGGCGCGCTGAAACTCCTCTTGGCGCTTCTTGAGGTTCTCGCCCGCGAAGGTGCCCTCGTCTTCGCGCGGAACGGGAGCCGTGAGTTCCCTGATCCACGTGTCCCACTGCGCCTTGCCCGCATCGCCGAAGAGGTCCGCGAAGACCTTCTCGTACTGCCCGAGCCCGCTCGGCGCGCTCGGCCCACTGCCTTGGTAGTAGCGCGCGCCCGGCGCGGAGAGCACGGCGGCGGCCTGATAGCCGAACGCGTTCTTCTCGGCGTCACCGTCGCTCTCGCCACGCGGGCTGCCGAGGAACACGGTCGCGCCGATGGCCACCAGCGCCACGAGCGCGGCAATCAGCGCGGTCTTCGCGCCGACGCCCATGCCGCCAGCAGAGCTGCTCCGCGAGCTGCTGCGCCCGCCGCGGCTGCGGCCCACATCCTCCTCGCGCGAACCTCGTCCGCGCGGGGCTTCGGCCGCCG
>JAQBWE010000075.1 GCA_027625315.1 Planctomycetota bacterium | reverse complement strand
GTCGAGCCGCCGTCGATGTCAGCCGCGCCTGCTGCGTCTGCCGCTTCTGCGCAGGCCCCCCTTGCGCAGGCCCCAGCCGAGGCGGCCGTGTCGTTGGCGCCGCTGCCAGCGGGTGGCGAGGCCGGGCTCGCGCACATCTGCGCGGCGTGGCCCGAGCTTGTCCGGCGTTGCGGCGTCCGTAGCCCTGTGCTGGGGCGCGTCCTCGCTGTCGTGCGGCCCGTTGCGTTCGACGACGACCTCGTGGCCGTCGAGGCGCCGCCCCGCGATGCAGACGTGGACGGTGCCGCTGAGACGCGCGGCACGCTCCGACGCCGCGAAGTCCACCTCGCCATCGCGCAGATCACGCGCGACATGCTGGGCGTGGCGCTGCGCATCCGCGTGCGTGAGCCGGAGGCCGCCCCGCGCGTTGCGCGCGCCGTGGAGACCGATTTGCGCGCTCATCCGGTCGTGCAGCTCGTAACGGAGTGCACGGGCGGACGACTGCTCGACATCCAGCGGCGCGAGTCTCCGATCGCCGCGCCGCCGGATGGGGGCGCCCATGCCTGAGAGTCTGGACGCCCTGCTGGCCCATCTCGAGCGACTACCGGGCATCGGGCCGCGCAGCGCAGCGCGGCTCGCGCACCATCTCCTGCGGGTGCCTGACACGGAAGCCCTCGCGCTGGCCGACGCGATTCGCACTGCGCGCGAGAAGATCAGGCCGTGCACTTCCTGTCGAGCGCCGGCGGAGGTCAATCCTTGCCCGCGCTGTAGCGATCCGGCGCGTGATCGCACGCTGCTGCTGGTCGTGGAGGCGCCGCGCGACATGCACGCTGTGGAGGCAAGCGGAGCGTTCCGCGGGCTCTATTTCGTGCTCGGCGCCCGGCTGAGCCCCCTGGAAGGCGTGGACGAGGCTGCGCTTGGTCTGGACGAGCTGACGCGCCGGGCGGCTGCCGACGAGGTGCGCGAGGTCTGCATCGGCACAAATCCCGACCTCGAGGGCGACGGCACGGCGCTGGCCGTGCGCGCGGCGCTCGCACGCGTAGGGGGCCGCGCGTTGCGCGTAACGCGCCTTGCGCGCGGGCTACCGACGGGTGGGCAGATCGAACACCAGAACGCTTCGGCGCTCGCTGATGCCTTCGAGGGGCGCCAGAGTACACGCTAGAGCGTGCGCCAGGGTAGCGCTGGGTTTGGCCCGGCGCCGATGCGTTCGATCTCGCACGTGCGAATCCGCGCACGACACCCGCGAACACGGTTCGTCAAGCCTGTTTCTTTTGTCGCTGTCGCGTGCCCGGACACCGGCTTCCAGGATTGCGAACGCGGCGCGACGCACGGTAGGATGAAGGCACGATGAGACTGCAGCTCGGCCTCAACATGAAACTCGTGCAACAGCTTCGGCTGGCGCCGCAGATCATTCAGTCCATCGAGATCCTGCAGTTGCCCGCGATGGACCTGCGCGAGCTAATCGAAAACGAGCTGCAGGAGAACGAAGCGCTCGAGGTCATCGAGCCCGCAGCTGACGCCTACGCCGAAGAGGCGCCTCAACGCGACGAGGGTCGAGAGGACGATGGCTCGTTCGAGGATGACGCCGAGCGGGTGATGGAGCGGCTGAATGATCTCGCCGGCGACCGCGGGACGTCCTACTCCAGCCGCGCCGCCGGACAGGAAGCCTCGGATCGCAAGCTTGAGGCGATGCAGAACGCGCCCGCCTTCGACCAGGGGCTGGCGGATCACCTCATGCGCCAACTTGAAGAGCAGGAGTTGGACCGTGAGGTCGCGCGCGCCGCCGAAGCGATCGTGTTCAACCTGGCGGACACCGGTCTGCTGCCGTGCTCGCTGGAGTCCGTGCAGGCCGGCATGGACTTGCCTGCGGCACTCGAGTCCATGGAGCGCGGCCTGGCGCTCGTGCAGCGACTCGACCCGCGCGGCGTCGGCGCGCGCGATTTGCGGGAGTGCTTGCTCATTCAGATCCGCGATGAGTGCGAGGATGCCGAACTGAAGCGGGTCCTGCTGCGGGACCACTACGACGACATCGTCCGCAACAAGCTGCCGCGCATCGCGAAGTCCATGGACCTAGACCTGGCGCGCGTCTACGAGCTCATTCACGGCCTGGCCGACCTCAGCACGCGCCCGGGCTCGGCGTACTCGGCGGGTCCGATCCGCTACATCCGCCCAGACGTCGTGATCGAGTGGGAGGACGGCGACTACGTCGTTCGTTTGGTCAACGACTACCTCCCGCGCGTCGGGCTGAGTGGCAACTTGCGTCGCATGCTCGAGCAGGCGCGCGGCGATCCGAAGGTCAAGGAGTACCTGCGCCGCAAGATCGACTCCGCGAAGTGGCTCATCGAGGCCATAGCCCAGCGGCAGAGCACGCTCGAGCGCGTCGTGAAAGAAATCGTCGCGCGCCAGCGCGACTACCTCGAATTCGGTGTCAGTCACTTGCGCCCCCTCAAGATGCAGGAGGTCGCCGACGTCCTCGGCATTCACGTCTCGACCGTGAGCCGCGCCATCAGCGACAAGCACGCCCAGACGCCCCGAGGCATCGTACCGCTCAAGTTCTTCTTCACCGGCGGCACGGAGAACGAAGATGGGGGCGTCGAGTCGCGCCTGAGCGTCAAGGAGCGCGTTCGCGACCTCATCGAGGCCGAGGACAAGCACAACCCGATGAGCGATGACGAGGTCGCAGCCCGGCTCAAGGACGAGTGTGGGCTTGAGATCGCCCGGCGGACGGTCACAAAGTATCGCAAGGCGCTGAACATCCCGTCCTCGCGACAGCGACGCGTGTGGGTGTGATGCTGTGAGCGATGCTGGGGCGCCGCGGCGCACGCTGCGCATCGATCTCCAGTTCGACGGTGCGGCTTTCGACGGCTGGCAGCGCCAGCCGGTCGCGCGCACCGTGCAGGGCGAGCTCGAGGCGGCGCTTGAGAAGCTGCTCGGCGCGCCCCACGCCG
Organism: Planctomycetota bacterium; assembly: GCA_027625315.1. GTDB lineage: Bacteria > Planctomycetota > PLA2 > PLA2 > JAEUHO01 > JAHEIK01. Next base: position 9,926 of record JAQBWE010000075.1, on the reverse strand, counting down.
TCCTCGGTTGCGGGCGGACAGACGCTGGCGTGCACGCGCTGCAGCACGTGTCTTCGTGCCGCACGACGCACCCGATGCGGGTGCAGGATCTGGCGCGCGCGCTCGCCGCGATCCTCCCGCGCGACATCGGCGTCCTCGGAGTGCGCGAGATGGAGCCTGCGTTCCACGCGCAGCGCGATACCCTATGGAAGTGGTACCGCTACCGCATCTTGGCAGGACCGCGCCGGCGCCCGCTGGATCGACGCGTGACTTGGTGGCAGCCGCGCCTGCCGAGTCTCGAGGCGTTGCAGGCCGCGGTCGCCCCGTTGGTGGGGGCTCACGACTTCGCCTCGTTCGCCAACGTGGGGTCCGCGCCACGCACGACGGTGCGGACCGTGTTCGGACTGACGTGGTCGCCGTGCGGCGAAGAGTTGCATCTCGATGCCGTCGGCGACGGATTCCTCTACAAGATGGTGCGGACGATCGTGGGGACTGCCGTGCAGCTGGCCCGCGGACCGGACCCTGGCGCAGCGATGCGCGCCGTGCTCGCGGCGCGGTCCCGCCCCGCTGCCGGCGCACCGGCGCCAGCCCGGGGCCTGTGCCTGATGGCCATCGCGTTCCGCGCGGAACCGATCCCAAGCACGGTACCGGAATCCGTGCGACCCTACATAGACTCGGGTGCGACGACGGACACGACGTCCGATCGAGGCACGACAGGAGGTGCGACTTGAAGATCCTGATTACCGGGCGACACGTGGGTGTCACTGAGGCCATGAAGACCTACGCGCGCGCGAAGGCTGAGAAACTGACCCATCTCTGGGACCGTGCCACGAGCTGCCGCGTGACCATGAACATCGATCATGACGACCACGAAGTCGAGATGGTCCTGCAGGTCAACCGGGGCGTGACGCTGGTAGGCAAGGCCTCCGCGCCCGACATGTACGCGGCCTGTGACCTCGCTGAGCAGAAGTTGGCCCAGCAGCTGCGCAAGTACAAGGAGCGCCTGACGGACCACCACCGCGGGCGCCGCCAGAAGGGCGCGGATCGGACGCGCCCCGAAAAGAGGGCCGTGAAGTCCAGCGGCGAGGCAACCTACGAGGACGTCATCGAGGAAATGCGGCGCGGAGACTAGCGTCGAGTGCCCGCAGGAGTACAGCCCACCATTATGTCCGCCATCGAGATCACGCAGCACTGCCGCGCCGCACACTGTCTCCCCGTCCTACAGGGTGAGACGAAGATGGAGGTGATTTCTGAGCTCATCCGGGCCTTCGTCGCGTCGGGTGCGATTGCGGAGGACCAGGCACCCGAGTTGTTCGGGGAGATCGTCTCGCGCGAGGAAGAAGCCACCACGGGCATCGGGCGGGGGGTGGCCATGCCCCACGCGCGGTCGAGTGCTGTGGTGTCAGAGACGCTGGTTGGTGTGGGGCTCCACAGCGAGGGCGTCGACTTCGATTCGCTCGACGGCGCCCCCGTTCACGTCGTGTTCCTGATCGCCACCGCCGACCCCGCGCAGTACCTACCCGTGGCCGCGCGCATCGCGCGCATCGCCCGCGACGATGTCGAGATGAAGGCACTTCAGCGGCAGGCGACTGCCATCCAGATCCACAAGTTCTTGGAGGAGTCGTGGAGCTCCTGCGGGACGGCGTAGGCCCATGAGCAGTTCAGCTTCCTCCCAACCCGTGGTCCGCCGCGTCGAAGTGCGCAACCGCGCCGGGCTGCACGCGCGCCCCGCGACGATGCTCTCGATGAAGGCCAAGCAGTTCCAGTGCGAAGTGGAGTTGGTCCTCGTCACCGTGCCCAACGGGCACCACCTCGAGGCCGGCACGCGGGCAGACGCGAAGAACAGCATCGAGCTCATTAGCCTCGGCGCTCCGGAGGGCACGGCGCTCGACATCGAAGCCAGCGGGCCGGACGCCGCGCCTGCCGTCGAGGCGCTCGCGGAGTTGTTCGAGTCGCGCTTCGGGCTCGAGGACGAGTAGCGTCCCTCGGCGGTCGGGTAGCCCCGCACGCCGCTCGGCCGGAGCGCTCGGGTACCCTCTGGGCGAGATGACCGACGCGCCGCCGCCCCAGCCCCGCACCGCCATGCAGGAGTTGCGTGGCATCCCCGTGAGCGGTGGTTCCGGCGTCGGCCGCGCCCTCCTCTACGAGGAGGCGCCGGACGTCCGGGCCGCCGCGGCCCGGCCGCCGCGCGATCTAGAGGGCGAGGTCAGGCGCCTGCACGAGGCGGCCGAGCGCGCGGGCGCGGATCTCGGCGCGCTGCACGACTCCCTGGCGGCCAGCCGCGATGCCGTCGCGCAGATCTTCTTTGCCCATCGCGCCATGTTGACGGACTTCCTGCCCCGACTCGAGGTCGCCATCCGAGCCGGCAGCAGCGCCGAGCACGCGGTCCAGACCGTGATCCACGCTGCGGCCGCCAAGATCGCCCGCGTCGAGGATCCCATCCTGTCGCAGCGGGCGAAGGACGTCATCGACATCGGCCGCAGGCTGCACCGCGCGCTGACCGGAGCGCCGGCCGCCACACTCCCGGACGACGACGCGGACGGGCCGGTGATCGTCCTGGCCTCTGACCTGTCGCCTTCGCAGGCCGTGCAGCTGCGCGGCCGGAACGTCGCGGCGATTGCGCTGGAGCAGGGCGGACATACGGGTCACGCCGCCGTGATCATCAAGTCGCTCGAGATCCCGTGCGTCATGGGCGTGCAGGGCCTCATTGAGGCGTCCTCGCCAGGCCAAATGGTCTGGGTGGATGGCAGCTCGGGTCAGGTCGTCATCGAGCCCGATGCGGCCGCGATGGAGCGCGCCGTCGATCTGGGCCTGCGCTACGACCGTCTTGAAGCCAGTCTGCTCGGCGAGAGTCACCTGCCCGCAGAGACCATCGACGGCCACCGGGCGACGCTGCTGGCCAACATCGAGTATCCGTTCGATGTGGAGGTCGGCATCGAGCGCGGCGCCGAGGGCGTGGGCCTCTACCGCACGGAGTTCCTCTACGCCGGCGCCGGCCAGCTGCCCACGGAGGAGCAGCACGTGGCGGCCTACCGCGAGGCGCTCGGTCGCCTCGCGGGCGCCCATCTCACCATTCGGACGTTCGACTTCGGTGCCGACAAAGAGAGCCCGCTCGGGACCTCCGATCCGGAGCCCAACCCCGCGTTGGGCGTGCGCTCGCTGCGCTGGTGCTTCGAGCATCCCGACGCCTTCCGCGTTCAGTTGCGGGCCATCCTGCGTGTCGCGGCTGAGGGCGACGTCCGCGTGATGTTGCCGATGGTCGCCAGTCTCGAAGAGCTGCGTCGTGCGCGCCGGCTGCTCGCGGAGGCCGCCGAGGAGTTGGCCCGTGAGGGCGTCGCGCACCGGGCGGATCTGGCGGTCGGCGTGATGATCGAGATTCCCGCAGCGGCGGTCACGGCCGATCTGCTGGCGCGGGAAGCAGACTTCTTCTCGATCGGAACGAACGACCTCATCCAGTACGACCTGGCGGTCGACCGGATGAACCCGCGGCTCGAGCCGCTGTTTCGGCCTTCGCACCCGAGTGTCTTGCGCCTCATCGAGCGCACGCTGGAAGCCGCGGCTGAGGCCGGGATTCCCGTCACCATGTGCGGCGAGATGGGGGGGCAGTCCATCTACGCCGTGCTCCTCATGGGCATGGGCCTGCGCCAGTTCAGTCTGACGCCGGGCTACATCCCCCGCGTCCGGCGCCTGCTGCGCGGGCTGACCCTGCTGGAGGCCCGGCAGCTCGCGGGGGAGTGTCTGCGCGCCGCCACGGCGGATGAGGTCGAGGCCCTGTTGCGAGCGCGCGTCACGCCGGTCGGCGCGGGGTAGTCCGCGCCCTCAGCCCCGGGCCGCGTCCATGCTGTGCGCCACCCGGCGTCGCAAGACGAGCGCCCCAGGCTGCGCCGGTTGTGGGCCGGGGAGGCGCTGAAGAACGCCAAAGGCCTACGAATAGCGGCGGGCGGCCGAGGGGGGGCCGCCGGGGCGCGTCGAGGAAAGTCGACGTCGAGCCCGGATCGGACTCAAGGTGCGGTCAAGGCCGGGTCGAAAGAGGCAGCGGCCCCCCCCCGGGGGGCAGCCAGCCGAGGACACCATGCGACTGACCCGTGCCAAAAGTCTGATCGGTCTCGATATCGGGACCCACTCTGTCAAGGCCGTTGAGCTGACGTGGAGCAACGGGCCGGTGATTACCGGCTTCGGCTATGCCGAGTTGCCCTCGCCCGACGCCGTGCCCGAGACCGTGCTCGATCTTCTGCGCGACAACGAGTTCCACTCGCGCCGGGTCGTCACGTCCGTTTCGGGGCGTTCGGTCATCGTGCGCTACTTGACGATGTTCAAGATGTCGCCGGACGACCTCCGCAACGCCATCCGCTACGAGGCCGACAAGTACATTCCGTTCGACGAGGATGAGGTCGTCTTGGACTGCCAGCCCTTCGAGGTGGAGGGCGTGGGCAACCTGGGCGGCAACGAGATGCGGGTGTTGCTAGTCGCCTGCCGGCGCGCCGTCATCGACGAGCAGCTGCGCATTCTGGCCGCCGCCGGGCTCCAGCCCGAGCTGGTGGACGTCGATGTGTTCGCCCTCGGCAATGCCTTCGAGCTTGCCGTGGGCCTCGACCCTGAGGCAGGCGCGCGTGTATCCGCGCTGGTGGACGTCGGTGCGACCAAGACCTGCGTGAACCTCATGCGCGCTGGCGTCTCTCTGTTCACCCGCGAGATCCACACCGGTGGTACCGCGTTCACAACGGCCATCGCGGGTCGCCTCAGTCTGGCTGGCGGTGACGCCGAGGCGTTGAAGCGCAAGCCCGGCGATGAGTACGAGCGCGTTCGCCAGGCCGTGGCCCCCGCGGTGGACGACCTGGCCTCCGAAGTGCGGCTCTCGTTCGAGTACTTCGAGAACCAGTTCGACCTTGGCATCGACGAGGTCCTGCTCTCTGGTGGCGGCTCGCGCCTCGCCGGCATCGAGCACGACTTTGCCCGCATTTTCGAGCGCCCCACGATGGCGTGGGACCCCACAGGCGACTTCCCGATCGCCGCGGGCAGCACCGACATGGAACTGTTGAATCACCACGTTCCCGAGCTCGCTGTGGCCGTCGGCCTGGCGTCGCGCATCCAGAGGCACCGCTAGTCATGATCCAGATCAACCTACTGCCGCCCGAGTACCGCCCGCGCACCGGAACCCCCGTCGCGCGCTTCGCGGCCATCGTCGTGGGCATCGTGCTGGTCCTGAGTGCGGGGGGCGCCTACGCGTACACGCACTTCATCGAGCTCACGAAGGTCCGCGAACTGAAGCGTTCCCGCGAAGAAGAGGTGCGGAGCACCGAAATGCAGCGCGACCGCTCGCTGCGCCTGCAGCAGGAAATCGACATGTACGAGCAGCGTCGTACGGCGATTCAGACCATCAACCGCTCGCGCACGCTCTGGAGCCGCAAGCTGGATCAGTTCTTCGACATCGTCACAGGCCGTGACGTGGACGACACGTCAGCGCTCTGGCTCGAGACGTGCGAAGTCCCCGTCAAGGCGGCGACGATGCGTCGTCGCAAGCCGACCACGGGTCGCGCCAAGACGCAGGTCGTGGAGCCGGCCGCGCAGTTCAAGGTCGAGGGCTACATGGCGATGGCGAACGATGCCGACGCGCCGGCCCTGCTGAGCACGTTCCACAAGGCGATCACGGGCGATCCGGAGCGCACGGGCAAGCCGACCGACTTCTTCGGCGACTTCCTCGCGATCAACAACCCCAACATCGAGATGATGCGGCAGCGCGCGCGCGGCCGCCAGGATCTCATTGCTCCCCTGGTAGGCGCCTTCAGCTACGAGCTGGGGCTTGCGCCGCCTGACATCGATGGCAAGGGCAAGAAGCCCTTGGCCGGACACTAGGAGCGACCGTGGCGAATCTCAGCGAGAAGCAGCTCCTTGTACTCACCATCAGCGTGGCCATCCTCCTCACGGGAGGCCTGCTGTTCCTCGTGTACCAAGACCGGACCGAGGTCGAGACGATCGAGAGCGAGATCAGCGGACTGGACTCACGGCTACAAACAGCCGAGATGGAAGTCCGCAAGATCCCGACCCGCGAAGACAAGGTGCTGCAGTTCCGTGCGGTCGAGCCGCGCGAGCTGGCCGTCCTGCCCACCGAGCAGCACATTGCTGACTTCCATCGGCAGCTGTCGGGCTTCCTGAGCACCGCGGGAATGAAGTTCCAGGAGTTGCCTGAGAGCAGCCCCGAGGACAGCGAGCTCGCCAAGGGCATTCGCGTGACCCGCAACCGCATCAAGGGTCTCGGTGACGCCAACGCGATCCTGAAGTTCATCAACAGCATCGAGAACGACCCCCGCCTCGTGGCCGTCAAGGGCTACAAGGTGCAGGCGGGCGAGCCCGATCGCGACGACCCCGAAGCGACGATCATTCACGAAGTAGAGATTGAGCTCGAGACGTACCACTACCGTCCCGGGAAGGCGTCGATCAATCGGGAGCACATCCCCGGCGGTGAAGAGCGCCTCCAGGACCCGAAGATGCGCGCAACCATCGCGGCGTTCCAGCCTGAGCGACCCGATACGTACGTGCTGCGGCCCGCCGTCGGCCGCCGTGATCCGTTCGTGGATCCGCGCCGCGCGCGCGAGTTCATCGATCCCGACGCCGAGCGTGCTGAGTTCGAAGCTCAGGAGAAGATCGTCGTTGAGCTTGAGTCGTCCTATCGCGATGTGACTGAGATCCTGGAGAAAGAGAAGGCGCTCGAGAGCGCTGGCGACCTCTTCCGGCTCGATCGAATCAGGCGTGAGATTGACGACAAGATCAACAACCTCCGGGCTCGCGTCGAGCAGGTGAGTGTGACGAAGGCCGTCTCCGTCACCGCGCTTCAGGCTCGAATCGACGTGCTCGATGAGAACCTCGGCCGTGTCCGTACGAGCCGTGCGCCCAAGGAAGTCGTCGTGACTCGCATCGTCGCCGAGAAGGTGATCGAGGAGATTCGCGAGAAGTTCGAGTCCGGCAAGTACGCGGAGATCGATTCGCTTGGGCAGAGCTGGGTCAGCTTCTTGCGTGGCAAGGAAGTCATGCCTGAGGCGCAGCCCGTACTCGAGGAGATCCGGCTCCTGCGTGACCGAGCCAAGGTGCTGGCTGAGTTCGGCGTGATGACCTTCAAGATCGGCGGACGGATCGTGGATCGCGAGAACCCGGCGCGCAGCGTGGTGCAGATCAACGGCAAGTACCTGCGGGTGGGTGACCCGATCGACGGCAAGGGGCTCGTGCGGCTGCTCGAGATCGGACTCGATTCTGTCGCCTTCGGCTACAAGGACGAGACGATCCGGCGCGGCGTCGACTCCGACGGCCGCGGCTCGAAATAGCCGCGCCAAGCCCCGCACTCGACCTCCACACCCCTGCCCGCCGCGCGCGCGCCCTCCGCGGGCCCCGCTGGGGGCCGTGGGCCGCAATGAATGGGGCTATCCGGCCCCTCAGGCCGCGGCGGGCCCGCGCGAAGCGCCGCGCATCTGTCTCCGTTCTGTAACGGTCCGGGGGGCGAAAGCGCGCAATTCGTTTGGGTCTCCCTAACAACCGGGCACGCGCTCTTGGTCCGCCGCCCCACATGCGCTTTACTCCGGGCTGAGGCCAACTGACCGACCGGAGTGGCCCGAACGTAGGGAGTCCTGCGGTCGGGTCGAACCCCACTCGGATCGGCCTCGTGCACCGCACTTCACCTGGGAGGGTGGCGGTGGAAGGAAGGGAGAGCGAATCGCATGCATCGCCCTCGGACCCAATCATTGATCTTCTTGGCCCTCGTTGGGGTCGCTGTCTTCGTCGGGACAGGTTCCCCCGCGGTCGCCGACGGCCGCGTGGACCCTGAGTCCTATCGCAGTCTGGACGTCGGAGGGGGCCTCGTGACCCTCGACGTTCAAGACGCTCCCTTCGGACAAGTCGTCCGCGAGCGACTGCAGACGCGCACCCGCGTCAACATCGACGTCTCGCTTGACGCGCTGGATCTGCCCATCACCATCAAGGTCGTGGATCTCCACTGGGTCTTGGCGCTTGAGGCCATGGCCGACAAGATCGGCGCGTTCCTCGTTCGCCGGGCGCCCAACTTGCTCGTGATTGAGCGACCCAAGCCGATCGAGATGTCCTTCACCGACGAGGACATCAAGGAAGTGATCAACCAGATCGCCACCTTCGCGCAGGCGAACGTCATCGTCGCGCCGGACATCGAGGGCAAGGTCACACTGAATCTCCAGGGCACGCCTTGGAAGGCAGCGCTTAAGCACGTCGTCGAGACGGTGGGGGACTACGCCCTCGTCGAGGAGTCGCACGGCATCTACCGCGTGATCTCACGCGACAAGCTCAAGCTCGACCACGACTACTATCGTTTCCGCTTCTTGCGCCCGCCTCCGGTCTACAAAGGTGTGATGGCGACCAGCGGCGGGTCGGGCAGCACAGGCTCGACCGGTGGTGGCAGTTCGTCGAACCCCATCTGGAAGGGCGAAGTGGCCGCTGGCTCCGATGACCCGACGACCATCGAGGACAGCTTCCCGATCGTGGCTGCGCTCCGCATGATCGTGGAGAGCGACCAGGGTGGCGGCGTGCGCTACATGCCGTCTGAGAACGCCGTCATGGTGACGGCGACGCGCCCGAACCTTGATCGCGCGTTGGTCATCGCACGCCAGCTGGATGTCGAGCCGCCGCAGGTCTTCATCGACATGAACTTCATCGTGACGCGCAGCAGCGATGCCCTCGACCTCGGCCTTAAGGCCGGCGAGAACGGCTTCGGCTTCAGCGTCGGCGGCTCGGACATCATCCATCAGATGCCCTTCAACGTCGGCGGTGGCAACGGCCTCGCCGAAGCGATCACGGGCACTGCGTTCCCGCCGCCCGCCGCCTCGGCCTTCAGTTATGGCACGCTGACCACGAGCGAGACCTCGCTCCTGTTCAGCTTCCTCCAGCGCGACACCAGCACGCGCATCGTGCAAGCGCCTAAGCTCCTCGCCCTGGACAACCAGGCGGCGACGATCTTCATCGGCGAGACGATTCGCTACGCCCGCACTGAGGCCGCCACAAACCAGAACGGAGGCTTGCAGTTCGCGGTCTCCGAGGATCCCAACAGCCCGGTCACGGTCGGCTTCCAGCTGCTCGTGATTCCGCACGTCGTGCCGGGCGAACAGAAGATTCGCATGACGGTCATCCCGGATCGCCGCGCCCTCACGGGCACGGGCCCTCTGCCGGGTTTCGACCGCATCACAGTTTCCGGGCAATCCATCGACCTGCCCCGCGTTCAGTCCAGCAGCCTCGTGACTCACATGATCTTGCGCCACAACCAGACGGCCGTGATCGGTGGGTTGCTCGAGGATCGCGAAGTGGAACGCGTGGACAAGGTGCCGTTCCTGGGCGACCTGCCGATCGGCGGGCTCCTGTTCCAGGGTCGCGGCACTGAGAAGGTCAAGGAGCACCTGCTCATCACGATCACTCCTCGGCTCCTGACCGGAACCGACGCCGTCAACTGCACCATCACGGAAGAGTTGTCGGGTCGGGACGAAATGGTGGCCTCGGAGTGGAAGGACCTAACGGACAGCGCCGGGGCTCCCGGCGCGTGCGGCGCGGACTTCCCCCCGCCGCCCCCGCCGCCGCCGGTTCGCGGCTGCGGAGTCGAACGGCCCCTCCCGATCGCGCCGACCAGGTAGGCACGCCCGGACCGGACGGTGCCCGTGGTGTTCACGGGCGCCGTGTCCTGCAATAGGACAACGGTCCCCCCATACTTCGGCGGTGGGTTCGCCCACCGCGCGGAAGGTGCCCCTGATGAATCCTGAAGACTCCGCTCCGGCGGGTGGCTCGGCTCCGGCCGACCGCTCGGGAGCCGGGCCTGCCTCGGCAGGCGACAACGCAGCGGGCCGCCCCGCTGCGGATGGCTCCTCCTCCTCCTCTGCTTCTAGGCCGCGCCGCCGGCGCCGGCGCCGGTCCGCTGGCGAAGACACGGCGCAAGGCGGTGGCACGCC
>JAQBWE010000074.1 GCA_027625315.1 Planctomycetota bacterium | reverse complement strand
GGGCGCCGCGCGACACCGGGGCGCGCCCGGGGGTAGCGTGAGGGGGCCCCTTCTTCCGCCGAAAGGACTCTCTGATGCCCTGCCCCACGCGCTTCCGGTTGGCCCTCCTGCTAACGGCCGCCCTGCTCGTCGCGCTGCCCGCGCCTGTGCAAGCTGAGGACGACCCGGCGAAGGGCGGCAAGAAGCCGCCCGTCGACACGACCCCCTCGCCCCCTGGCGGAGCTCAAGGAAGAACACCTGTCGAAGGAGGCCGAGCGCGAGGATCCGATTGAGTATCTGAAGTCGTATCGCGCGTGGCTGGCAGAGTCCCAGACGCCGCCGCAGAACGCGGAGCACGCGACGCAGGTCCACGACGTGTGGGCGGCCGCCATGAAGCCGCGCCTGCCGCGCATGTTGCGCCGCGTGGACACGCTGATGCAGCGCAAGTACTGGGATCCCGAGACGGGGACGCCTGAGCGCGTCAAGCCCGATGCGTGGCCGCGGATCGTGCGCGAAATCAGCGCACTGGGCACTGAGCTGCACGGTGCGTGGAAGGGCTACGCGAAGGCCGACATTCGGGATCGCGGCGGACGCATGCGCACCTCCGGCAATCGCACGTACCAGTCGTTCTACAGCGGCTGGGGGCTGCCGTACCAGTCCTGGCAACACCACGCGCTGGGCCGCCAGAGCATCTCGTTCCGTACGCAGTACGGTGAGTTGCACTCCTACTGGAACCTCATGCGCAACTACCGGCTCGGCTGGGGGTGGCGCACATCGGTGTGCACCAACTGCGAGGCCCGCCGCAACGAGCTGAAGGATCGCGAGACGCAGGTCGAGGAGGGCCGGGCCGCGATTGAGACGGCGACGGCGACGCTCCGGCAGCAGATGTTGGCGCTGCGCGTCCTCGTCGGCGCGATGCAGGCTGAGGAGGAGCAGTACATTGCCGACCGCCTGGCGGAGCTGCCGCGCGGCCACGTTCTGCGCGAGCCGGCGCAGGAACTGGTCGATGCGCTGCGCCAGGCACGGCTCGAGGCCGAGCGCTACGACGGCGATAGTTCATCCCGCTGGGGCCAACTGCTGCGCGACTGGGTGCGCGCACACAAGGCCGGGCTGACGCTCTTGGAGAAGGAAGCCGAGAAACTCGACGAGGGGGAGGAGCCCGCGCCTGCCGACGAGGGCGACGAAACCGACGCAGGCGGGTAGAGCTACCGAGGTACTTGCTGACTTATGCAGTGCAGGGTGCCGAGGCCCTGGACGACATGTTCGCAGCGGATGCCGACGACCTCACGGTCGGGGAAGCAAGCGCCCACGATCTCGACGGCCTGCGCGTCGGAGGGGGAGCCGAACGTGGGCACGCACACGGCGTGGTTGCCCACGTAGAAGTTCGCGTGCGAGGCCGGTAGTCGCACGCCCTCGGCATCGAAGATCGCCGCCGGCATCGGCAGCTCCACGATGTCGAGCGCACGGCCGCGCGCGTCGGTCATGGACTGCAGCCGCGCGAGGTTCGCGGCCAGCACCGCGTGATCCGGATCGTCTCGGTTGGGTTGGACCGCCGTGATGACGCGTGCAGGCCCCACGAAGCGCGTGATGTCGTCGATGTGGCCGTCGGTGTCGTCACCCTCGATGCCCTCGCCCAGCCAGAGCACCTTCTCCACGGCCAGGTAGTCGCGCAGGCGCGCTTCGATGTCCGTGCGGGTGAGCGTGGGATTGCGGTTCTTGCCGAGCAGGCACTGCTCCGTCGTGAGCAGGGTGCCTTCGCCGTCGCCCTCGATGCTACCGCCTTCGAGTACGAGCTCGCTGCTGACGACCTCGATGCCCACCAGGTCCTTGATGCGCAGGGGGATCGACGTGTCCGCGCGCAGCGTCTCGTACTTCTCACCCCACGCGTTGAACACGAAGTTCATGGCCAGCCGCTCGCGCGTCGCGCCCGCGCCCTTCACCAGGGTGATGGGGCCGTAGTCGCGAAACCACACGTCGGCCGTGCGTTCCCGGTGCAGGCGCACGTCGCCGGAACCCGCCGCGTCGAGCTGCGCGCGGGCGCGGCGCTCCATGGCCTCGTCGGCCACGAGCATGTGCACCGTCTCGCCCCGGGCGAGCACGGCCGCAAAGGCCACGAAGGCGGCCTCGGCATGGGCGACGCCGCTGCGGAAGGTCTGGGGGTCGTGCGGCCACGCCAGCAGGGTCGCCTCGTGCGGCTCCCACTCCGCGGGCCAGCGAAAGCCGCGGGCGCGCGGCGTCGAGGCGGTCGGCGCGGCAGCCATGAGCTAGGCGTCGTCCCGCCAGCGCAAGGTCAGATCCCCGTAGGCGTCGATCCGGCGATCGCGAAAGAACGGCCAACCCTGACGGGCGCGTTCCGTCGCCGCGCGTTCGCACGTGACCACGAGCACGCTCTCGTCGGCGCCGGCTTCGGCGAGGATGCTGCCGTCGGGGGCTGCGCAGAACGAGCGCCCCCAGAACTCCAGCTCATCTTCGGTGCCGATGCGATTGATGGCGGCGACGTAGACGCCGTTCGCCACCGCGTGCGAGCGCTGAATGGTGTGCCACGCGGCGTGCTGGGTGGGCTGCAGCGCGCTCTCTCCCTTCCACGTGCCGATGGCCGTGGGATAGATGAGCACCTCGGCGCCAGCCATCGCGGTGAGGCGGGCCGCCTCGGGGTACCACTGGTCCCAGCAGATGAGGATGCCGAGTCGCGCCTTGCTCGTGTCGATCGTGACGAAGCCCAGGTCCCCTGGCGTGAAGTAATACTTCTCGAAAAAGCGCGGATCGTCAGGGATGTGCATCTTGCGGTAGCGGCCGGCGATGGAGCCGTCCGACTCCAGCACGATGGCGGTGTTGTGGAACAGCCCGGCGGCGCGGCGCTCGAACAGGCTCGCGACGATCACGATGCCGCGCGCGCGGGCGAGCGCAGCCAGCGCGTTGGTCGTGGCGCTCGGAATCGGCTCCGCGAGCGCGAAGTGGGCGTCGTCCTCCGTCTGGCAGAAGTAGCGCGAGAGGAACAACTCCTGCGTGCAGACGATCTCGGCGCCTTCGTCAGCGGCGCCTTCGATCAACGCGAGGGTGCGCTCGAGGTTGCGGGCGGGAGTCTCGTCCGCATGCGTCTGGACGAGGCCGAGGCGGAAGTGGGGTGCGTTCACGGCCGCGGTTGTACCCCAGAGGCGGCCGGGCGGGCACTGCGCGTTGTGGCGGGCGCCCCGCGCCGCGGCCTGGGGCTACTGCACCAACTGCGGCAGGACATCGGCCAAGATCTCGGGCTTGAGGATACGCGCGACCAGCAGGAGGGAGCCCAGGCAGAGCGCGACGATGAGCACCGCGTCGGCGGCGAAACCCAGCCGCGCGATGGCGTAGAGGATCCACACGACGAGCTCGATCGGGAAGAGCAGCACACGCAGCCAAGTCGGGCGGCTGCGCAGCGCGGCCAGCGCCCGGCCGAGTCCGCCCGCCGCGCCGTGGAGCAGCGGGAGCACGATCTTGGCGAGCACGAACAAGGCCCCGATGGCGATGAGGGCCTTGATCCCGCGGTCCTGCCAGCCCTCCGGTAGGCGCTCGACGATCTCCGTCTGGCGCTCCGGCGGCTGCATGTAGTACCAGCCAGCAGCGGCCGCGGGCGCGGCGATGAACAGCAGCAGGATGATGCCGAGGCCGCGGCGCTTGGTCCGCGGACGCTCGGCGTGCGGGTCGCGCCGTCGGGTCGGCGCGCGGTCAGCGCCCATCGTCGTCAGCCTTCGGCGCGAGCACGTGCCCGCGCACGCTGAGCAGCACGATCTCTTCGCCCGGAACGCCCGTGTGCAGCTCGATCACCTCGTCCTCGAGCGAGCCCTGCGGCGCGTCGGGGGCGATGCGGGCGATGAGCTTCCACATGCCGATCTCGGCCATGTAGGGATCGGGAATCACCTCGACGACCACCTTGCCCAGGCGCGCCACCGCGCGCAGCTTCTCCAACTTGACGCCTTCGGCGTAGGGCTTGAGCTTGATGCTCGAGGCCTTGTCCGTGGGCAGGCGCACCGCGCCGAAGCTGAATGCGCGCGATTGCATCCAGATGCGGCCGACCACGTTGGCGCTCAGCGGCAGCGTGAGCCGCGGGCGTTCCGCGTGCGTGGTCCGCACGAGGACCTCCGCCGAGAACATGCCGATGGGCAGCTCGCGCACGAGCTGCATCTCGATCTCCCAGCCGCGGGCCTTGGCGTCCTTGGGATCCGTCCACGGTTTCACCGTCGCGACGAAGTCTTCCTCGAACCCAGGCACGGTCACAGAGGTCACCTCGAACGGCTCGCCCTGGCCTTCGTACCACCGGAGGGTGAAGGATTGCGTCGGCTTCGAACCGTGCGCCACATCCCGGTACGACACGCTGGGCGGCCGCACGACCAACCCCGCGACAATGGCGATGTCCAGCGTGAACATCAGCTCCCCGCGGCGCGGATCGTCGGTCACCACGCGCACGTGCTTCTGCAGGCGACCGCCGAGGGTGTAGGTGTTGAACTCGACCTCGAGTTCGCCGCTCTCGCCCGGTTCGAGCGACTCTTTGGAGACGGCGACCACGTTGCAGCCGCACTCGCCGCGCGCCTGAATGCCGGCCACGGGCTGCTCGCCGCGGTTGGTGTAGACGAACGTCGTCTTGCGCACGTCGTCTTGCTTCACGAACCCGAAGTCGTGGGTCGTCCGATCCGCCTGGAGGTCTAGGTGGTGCCCATGGGGCACGCGCGTCGGCTCGTCGTCCGCGCGGGCGCCCGGCGCATCGGCCGCGAGCAGGACCGCGAGCAGGAGCGCGAGCAGGCCTGCGGCGCAGAAGCGGGCCAGCCGGGGGCGGCGGGAGTCGAGGGGGAGGGCAGGCGGCATGGACGCCATGCTACCGGCGGATCACGGTTCACCCGCCCCGCGCGGGTGAGCGCGCTACTTGGGCCCGACGGGCGCGTAGACCCGCCCCAAGACGGGGATCTCGGTGACCTCCTCCGGTGCAATCGAGGCGCGCACCTCGATCACGTCGTCCAGCGAGCCCTCGGGCGCGTCGGCGGGCACGGTCACCGTGATCACCTTGTGCGGGCCGACGAAGGGATCCATGCCGTCCGTCACAGCGACGCGCAGCACCTTGCCACGCAGGCGTACCTCTACGTTCTCCAGCGGAGCGGCGTCCTTGCCGCTGGCCGTGATCTTGACTGCGGCGCTACGCGTCTGGCCGGCGGGAACGAGGCCCAGGTACAGGCGCGAGGTCTGGACCCAGAGACTGCCGACCACCGTCGCTGAGAGCGGGACTGCGACCATGGGTTCGTCGGGATGGGTCGTGTGCAAGATCGCAGAGCGCGAATACACGCCCAGCGGCGGCGACTCCAGGAAGGTGAACTCGATGGTCCAGCCGCGATACGTGCTGCCGTCGCCGATCTGGTACGGCTCCACCCGCGTGGCCATGCGCGGTCCCGGAACCTCGATCTCGGTGATCTCGAAGGGCGTCCCGACGCCGTGGAACCAGGCCACCGGTACCTTGGCACTCGGCTTGGCGCCGGCGCGCACTTCGCCGAACCAGGCGCGCTCCACGAGCACGCCCGCGATTACCTTCGCCGAGAGCCGCAGCTCCGCCAGCGCTTCCTCCTGGCCCACGCGGTAGAGCAGGCGCAGGGGCTTTTCGACGGTGCCTTTCATGGCTCCGCTTCGGAACCGCACAGTCAGAACGCCGCGGCCGCCGGCCGGCAACTCGTCGGAGGTGACGGTCGCCCCGAAGCAACTGCAGCCGGACGAGATGCGGATGTCACGTACGGGCGCGGACCCGACGTTCGTGTACGGGATCTCGGCGACGAGTTCCGCGTCCTGAGCGACGACGCCGTACTCATGCACCGGGATCTCGACCTTTTGGCCGGCGACCGTGCGCTCCACGCGCGGCGTGTCCGGGAAGCGGAGCGGGCCTTCGTCCGCCGCGTGCGCCGGCGCAAGGGCGACGAGCGGCAGGAGGCCCAGCAGGCAGGCCGTCAACAGCGACAGACGCACGGTCGGCATCGCCGCATCGTAGCGCAAGCCTGCGTACGCACTCAAGACGCGAAGCCGTCGGCGATGAGCCCCGCGAAGCCATCGGCGGCGGCGCGCAGGACGCAGAGGTCGTCGAGCGAGAACGCACCGACGTCGTCGGCGTCGAGATCGAACTGCCCCACGATTCGCCCGCCGACGCGGATCAAGACGACCACTTCGCTGCGCACCGTGGCTGAGCACGCGAGGTAGTTCTCTACCTCGCGCACGTCATCCACCAGCATGTCCTCGTCCTGGGCGACGGCTGTTCCGCAGATGCCCGTGCCGACGGGGATGCGCGTGTGTTCGGTGGCGGGGCCGTCGTAGGGCCCGAGGACGAGCTCGCCAGCCTGCAGCCAATACACGCCTACCCAGGTGGCCTGGGGCAGCGTTTGACGAATGGCGGCCACCGCCGCAGCGGCCAGGGCGTCGCGCTCGCGCGTCGTGGTCGCGGCCGCCTGGAGTGCGTCGAGGATGCGGGTCGCATCGCAGGTCATGTTCGATCTCGCTGTTTGTGAAGGCGCGTACCAAGCAAAGAGGGCGTCACGCAGCTGCGTGACGCCCTCTCGACGATGAGCCGGTCCGGCGCGGACACAGGTGCCGCGCACGGACCGGTGATGGTTCGGCTAGAGGTCCTGGGGACGGACCGTGCCGCGCTTGTTCGCGTTGCAGCGAGCAACCGCATCGGACAACAGGCCGAGCACCTTGCCGTTCAGGGCCTCGATGAGGTCACCCGAGCAGCGCACGCCGTGCGACTTGACGGCTTCCTTGACCTTCGAGCCGACGACGACGTTCAGGTTCGCCTTCTTCTTGGCGCGCGGTGCCGCCGCCTTCTTCTTCTTCTTCTTCGCAGCCATGGATCCTCTCCTGCCTCTGTTTTGTGAGCTAGCGACGCCTAGGAGGCGTCTGGAAGACGGCGCGAATTGCTGGGTACCGTGCGCTTGTCGGCGCCGTGCGCTCGCGAATTCGGCCGTGAAACGACGAAAAGGCCCGGTTTGGGCCCTGTGGCGGCGGACTGTACCAAGGGACCCGAACAGTCCTGAAACCAAAAAACACCCTACGACAGGCCGAATTCGGCCCTTGGTACGAGGCGCGTCGACTCTCCGTCGGTGCTCCCTTCCTTCGGGCGATGCCCCCTACGAGGTTTTGAGGAGCAGCGCGCACACGCGCGACATCACCGCGCGCACGAGAGCGGTACGCGCGCGCTGTTGCTCGGCTCTTCCCCGCGGTCCGTGTCCGCCGACGGGCACGCGCTCAGTTGCCCTCGCCGAAACCGCCCGAGCGCCGCCCGAGCACCGCCCGCGCACCGCCCCGCGAAGCGCCAGGCGCGTCCGAAGGCACTGCTGCCAGCTCGCCCGCGTGACTGTCCGCCCCCGTCGGTAGATTCGCCGCCCCCCACAGGGGCAAGCCGTCGGCGGCAACGGTTGGGGTTCACGGATTTCCTCCGTGGACCTCCATCGAGGCTGTGGTACCACATCTCGTGGCGTCCTAGGACGAAGGCACAACCTGTAGTGGTTGTCTCGGGAGTGCTCCACGCGCGCCCGCGGGGCAGGCGGGTGCCTGGTCGTGTGGGGTGGGATCGTTCGGGCGGGGTCGCTCCGCAGTGCCGTCCGCAGTGCCGTCCGCAGTGCCGTGCGCAGGTCTACGCAGGACGCGTCGGGCTGCGCCCGTCGCGGCGGTGGCTCAGGGCTGCAGTGGCTCGGGGCTGCAGTGGCTCAGGGCTGCAGAGTTTTGACGTGCGCCGGGCCGTGCCCGGCTCGCGCAGGTTGGGTCAGGTCAGGTCAGTTCAGGTCAGGTCAGGGACAGAACAGGGGTTTGCATGAAGTTCACGCGCCGATTCACGACAGCGGGCCAAGACCCGTATGCCGGGCTCACGTGGGAGAAGCGCGTCTCCCAGATCCGCAACCCCGACGGAACCGTCGTGTTTCGCCTCGACGGCGTGCGCGTCCCCTCCGGCTGGTCCTCGGTCGCGACCGACGTCCTGGCCCAGAAGTACTTCCGCCGCGCCGGCGTCCCGCAGCTCGCGGCCGACGGCAGCCCCCTGCTCGACGAGCGCGACCGGCCCGTCCTGGGCGGCGAGACCGATGCCCGGCAGGTGTTCCACCGCCTGGCCGGCTGCTGGACCCACTGGGGCGAGCGCTACGGCTACTTCGACACCGAGAGCGACGCGTCGGCCTTCTACGACGAGCTCTGCCGGATGCTGGCGGAGCAGCGCTGCGCACCCAACAGCCCGCAGTGGTTCAACACGGGCCTGCACTTCGCCTACGGAATCGACGGTCCGCCCCAGGGGCACAGCTACGTCGACCCGGATACGGGCCGTCTGAACGTCAGCAAGTCGGCCTACGAGCGCCCGCAGCCCCATGCCTGCTTCATCCAGAGCGTCGCCGACGACCTAGTGGGTGAGAACGGCATCATGGACCTCTGGGTCCGCGAGGCGCGCCTGTTCAAGTACGGGTCCGGCACCGGCACGAACTTCAGCGCCCTGCGCGCGGAAGGCGAGCCGCTGTCGGGCGGTGGCCGCTCGTCCGGCCTCATGTCGTTCCTCAAGATCGGCGACCGCGCGGCTGGCGCCATCAAGTCCGGCGGGACGACCCGGCGCGCCGCCAAGATGGTCTGCCTCGACATCGATCACCCCGATATCGAGGACTTCGTCAACTGGAAGGTCCGCGAGGAGCAGAAGGTCGCCGCGCTCGTGGCCGGCTCCCGCGCGCTCGAGCAGAGCCTGAACACGGTGTTCAAGGCCTGCCACGACTGGCCGCAGGGTCACTTCGAGGTTCCGTCGGCGGCGTTCGACCCCAAGCAGAACGCCCGGCTACGCACGGCCATGCGCGTGGCGCGCGACGCCATGATCCCGATGAACTACATCATGCGCTGCGTCGCGTTGGCCGAGCAGGGCATCACGAGCATCGAGATCCCCACGTACTCGACCGACTGGGACAGCGAGAGCTACGTCACGGTCTCCGGTCAGAACTCCAACAACTCCGTTCGCATCTCGAACGAGTTCATGCAGGCGGTCGAGGACAACGCGGACTGGAACCTCTACTTCCGCTCCGCCACCGACACGGATCCCAAGACGGGCGCCGAGACGCGGCGCATCGCTCGAACCGTGCCGGCCCGCGAGCTGTGGGAACTCGTGAGCTACAGCGCTTGGGCTTGCGCCGATCCGGGTGTGCAGTTCGACACCACGATCAACGAGTGGCACACGTGCCCCAATGACGGCCGCATCAACGCCTCCAACCCGTGCTCCGAGTACATGTTCCTCGATGACACGGCGTGCAACCTGGCCTCGCTGAACTTGGTCACGTTCCTGAATGAGGAGACGGGCCAGTTCGATGTCGACGGTTTCCTGCACGCCGTCCGCATCTGGACGACCGTGCTCGAGATTTCGGTGCTGATGGCGCAGTACCCGAGCAAGCAGATCGCGCGTCGCAGCTGGGACTACCGGACCCTCGGGCTGGGCTACGCGAACCTGGGCTCGCTGCTGATGCGCCTCGGCATCCCGTACGACTCCCCTGAGGGCCGTGCGTGGAACGGCGCCATCACGGCCATCCTCACGGGTGAGTCCTACGCCACCTCCGCTGAGATGGCGGAGGCGCTCGGTACGTTCCTGCGCTTCAAGAAGAACCGCGAGCCCATGTTGCGCGTCATGCGCAACCACCGCCGCGCGGCCTACAACGCTCCGGCCTCGGAGTACGAGGGGTTGTCGGTCACGCCCACGGGCATCGAGCCTGAGTTCTGCCCGTCCTACCTCGTCGCCGCCGCCCGCGCGGCCTGGGATCGCGCGGTCGAGGGCGGTGAGGCGCACGGCTACCGCAACGCGCAGGTGAGCGTGCTCGCACCGACGGGCACGATCGGCCTCGTGATGGACTGCGACACCACCGGGATCGAGCCTGACTTCGCGCTCGTGAAGTTCAAGAAGCTCGCGGGTGGCGGCTACTTCCGCATCATCAACCACTCGGTGCCTGCCGCCCTGCGCAAGCTCGGCTATGCCGAGGCGCAGATCCGCTCCATCGTGAACTACGTCAAGGGCACGGGCACCCTGAAGGGTGCGCCGCACATCAACGACAGCGTGTTGCGCGTGAAGGGGTTCACGCACGAGGCCGTCTCGAAGATCGAGGCCGCGCTGCCCTCGGCGTTCGACATCTCGTTCGTCATCAACAGGTACACGCTCGGCGACGAGTTCCTCCGGAGCGAGCTGAAGGTGCCGGCGCATCGCATCGAGGATCCGCACTTCGACTTGCTGCAGCATCTGGGCTTCGATGCGGAGCAGATCCGCGAAGCGAACGATGTCATCTGCGGCACGATGACCATCGAAGGCGCGCCGCAGCTCAAGGACGAGCACCTGCCGGTGTTTGACTGCGCCAACAAGTGTGGACGCTATGGCCAGCGGTCGATCGCAGCGACCGGCCACATCCTGCAGATGGCCGCCGCCCAACCGTTCATCTCGGGTGCCATCAGCAAGACCATCAACATGACCCACGAGGCGACGGTCGCCGATGTGCAGGCGGCCTACCAGCTCTCCTGGCAGCGCATGATCAAGGCCATGGCGCTCTACCGGGACGGCAGCAAGTTGAGCCAGCCGCTCAACACCACGACAAGTACGGACATCGCCGATCTGTTGGATTCCGTTCGCACCACGGAGCCCGAGGACGCGACCAGCGCGCAGCTCGATGTCCGCGTGCGGGCCGCGGCCGAGCAACTCACCGAGCGCGTCGTCGTGCGGTATCTCTCGAAGCGCCGCCGGATGCCCCAGCGGCGCGCCGGCTACACGCAGAAGGCCGTCGTGGGGGGGCACAAGGTCTACCTGCGCACGGGCGAGTATCAGGACGGCACCATCGGCGAGGTGTTCATCGACATGCACAAGGAAGGCGCCGCCTTCCGCAGCCTCATGAACTGCTTCGCGATCGCCGTGTCGATCGGGCTGCAGTACGGCGTGCCGCTCGAGGAGTTCGTTGAGGCTTACACCTTCACGCGCTTTGAGCCCAACGGCATCGTGGAAGGCAACGATCGCATCAAGATGTCCACGTCGATGATCGACTACATCTTCCGCGAGCTGGCGGTCAGCTATCTCGACCGGCAGGACCTCGCCCAGGTCACGCCTGAGGACTTGACGTCCGACGCCGTGCGCCGGGATCCCGAGCCCGAGTACGAGGCCGAGGAGTTGGTCGAGGAGCGCACGGTCGAGGCGCAGGCGAGCGCGACCGATGAGCGCGTCGCGGAGACCCCCGGTGTCTTCGGCGCGACCATCATTCACCCGCCGAGTTCCGGTCTGACCGGCAGCTCGACGGGCGATGGCAATAGCTCCGGGCAGGGCTCCGGGCATGGCTCCGGGCAGGGCTCCGGGCAGGGCTCCGGGCATGGCTCCGGGCAGGGCAATAGCTCCGGGCAGGGCTCCGGGCAGAGCAACGGCTCCGGGCAGGGCAATGGCTCCGGGCAGGGCAATGGCGCGGGAGGTTACTCCCTGAAGCCGGGCGCTGCGCGGGCAGCCACGAGCACGGTGCCGTTTGGTCGGCGTGCGAGCGCGCCGATGTCCATGGCCGATCGCGCGCGGCTGCAGGGCTACACGGGCGACGCGTGCGACGACTGCGGGTCGTTCACCCTTGTCCGCAACGGTACCTGCCTCAAGTGCGAGTCCTGCGGAGGCACCACGGGCTGCTCGTAGGGGCCGTACCGAACGAGCCGACGCGCCAGCGGGCAGACGAGCCAGCGAGGAGACGTTGGCTCGTCGGCTGGGTTCCGGTGCGCCCGTAGGCTGGTAGCATCCTGCGCCAACCGGAGTCGCCGTGTCGTCCGTCTCGTCGAAGCAGCCCCACCCGCCCTCGGCCCCGGCGGGGGAAGAGCGGAGCTCGGGCGCGCGCGGACGCGTGCTGGTCATCAGCGGTTCCGCCGGGCATGGCCACACGATGGCCGGTCGCGCCGTCACCTCAGCCCTACGCAGACGCCATCCGCGCCTTGAGGTTGCCCACATCGACGCGGTCGCGCGCATGTGGAGCCCGTACAAGCAGATCTACCGGACGGGCTACGTTCGGCTCGTAGACAAGCATCCGCACCTCTGGCGCATGCTGTACGAGGCGACCGATCGGAGCCACCCAACCGTGGCGCACCTGCTCACGCGCGTCGCCGGCGGGCGCTTCATTCGACTCGTCAAGCGCTGGGACCCGGACGTGATCGTTTGCACGCACTTCTTGGCGCCCGAGCTGCTCGCCCGCCCGGTCACGACCGGCGCACTCCGGGCCCCCGTACACGTCGTCATCACCGACCACGACACGCATCTGAGCTGGAATTGGCCCGGCATCGCCCGCTACTACGTCGCCAGCGAACACGTGAAGGCCCGCGCGGCGCTCGCGTTCGGTTTCGACGAGCAACGCATCGAGGTCACCGGCATCCCCGTCCGGCATGAGTTCAGTGAGGAACCCGACGTGCGGCGCTTGCGCACGCGGTTCGGCCTGGACCCAGAGCGTCCGACGGTTCTGTTCCTGTCGGGTGGCTTCGCGCCGGGTCCGATGTGCCGCGCCATCCAGGGCATCTGGCGTGATCGACGCGATGCCCAGATCCTCGCCGTGTGTGGACGCAACGAGCGGCTGCGCCGGCGCGTCGACCGCCTCGCCCGGCCGGAGGGTGCCGTGCTGCACGCGCTCGGCTTCCTGCAGGACGTGCGCGGCATGATGGCCGTAGCCGATGTGGTTGTGGCCAAGAGTGGCGGCTTGACGACCTCGGAATGCATGGCCGTGGGCCGGCCGCTCGTGATCTCGGGCTCGATTCCGGGCCAAGAAGAGCGCAATGCCGACGCCGTCGTCGAGGCGGGCGCGGGATTCCGTGCGCTCACCGCGCCGGAGATCCGCTACCGCGTCGTGCGCCTCCTCGACGATCCCGACCTGCGCGCCGACGTCGCGCGCCGGGCGCGGCGCTTCGGTCGGCCGCATGCGGCTGACCAGATTGCGGATTCCGTGGCGGCCGAGGCCCTCCCGGTCGATGGCCTCTGGGGACCTCGCTTCCACGGCGCGTGATCGGGAACGGCCGCGGTCCGGACTCCACCGGCTGACGTAGGTGGCCGATAGGGTCCCGTGCGACCTCCGAGCGATCCCCAGTGGCACGAACACCGTGCCCGCATCCCCCTGACGGGTCGGGAGCCCCTGCTTGGGCGCCTGCGCGACCGGCTGCGCAGGCCGCGCGGCGGCTGGCTGACGCTGT
>JAQBWE010000073.1 GCA_027625315.1 Planctomycetota bacterium | reverse complement strand
TCGGCAGCCGCGGCGCGGATGTCCCGGTCGGTCAGCGCGTGGCAATGGCAAACGATCATGGTCGCTCCGCGGGCCCTCGCCCGCGCCATTGGTATACATCGAAAGTGAGAATCATTCTCAACAAATGGTCAGATGTCCGGGGCGAGGCCTGACGAGGGCGAGACCTGTCCGGGGCGAAGACTACCCGGGGTTGGGCCGGATGCGGGCCGGGGGACGGGCCCCCGAGCCGAGAAGATGGCGCCTAACGCGGATTGACCTGGTTGTAAATGCGGTCGTTGAAGGTGTCGCCGGCGCTGACGTCGCCGGTGCGGAACCCGTGCTCGAACCAGGCTTTGCGCTGAGCTGAGGTGCCGTGGGTGAAGGAGTCCGGCCGCACCGAGCCGCCGCCGCGGCGCTGCAGGGCATCGTCGCCGATGCGCTGCGCCGCGTTGAGCGCCTCCTCGAGGTCGCCGCTCTCAAGCATCGGCCCGAGCCGCTCGGCCTGGTGGGCCCAGAGGCCGGCATAGAAGTCGGCCTGGAGCTCCAGCCGCACGGAGAGCGCGTTGTATTCGGACTGGCTCACGCGCCCGCGGCTCTGGTGGAGGCGCTCGGAGTCGCCCAGCAGGTTCTGGACGTGATGGCCGACCTCGTGCGCGATGACGTAGGCCTGGGCGAAGTCGCCGCCGGCGCCGAGTTCGTCGCGCAGCGTCTTGTAGAACGAGAGGTCGATGTAGATCTGGTGGTCGCCGGGGCAATAGAACGGCCCCACCTGGGCGCCCGCGACGCCGCACGCCGACTTCACGCTGCCGCGAAACACGACGAGCTTGGGCTCCTTGTAGGCCTTGCCCAGCTTGCGGAACTCCGCGTTCCAGACGTCTTCGGTGGTGGCGAGGACCGTCTTGACGAACGCGACGAGCTCCTCCTCTTCGGGCGTGGCCTCGAAGGGCGTGCTGGGGCCGGAGGTACCCCCGCCCTGCATCTGCGCCTGCCCCATGTCGCTCAGGAACTTGCCGAAGTCCCCGCCGATGAACAGGCCGGCCAGCAGCAGCACGATGCCCAGTCCGCCGATCGCCGCGCCGCGCGAGGGGCCCTGCGCCCGGCGGTCCTCCACGTTGCCGCTCTGTCTACGACCCTTCCAGCGCATACCTGTCTCCTTCGGTGGGGGGACGCGATCCTACCCGGGCGCGGTGGATGGAATAGGCCCGTCGAATCGACGGGAGCCGCCGGCCGAGCCCGACTCCGATCCACCGCAGGAGCGGCGGCAGCCGGGTGGCGTGTGCGGCGAGGAGGTCATGAAACCGCGTGGTCTGCTCAAGGACGAGTCGCGGCTCCAGCGCCGCCACGGCGGCGTCGTTGGCCACGCCGAAGGTGAACGGCGCGTCGAAGTGGCGCATCGCGTCGTGGTGGCGCTGATAGCGCAGCACGAGTGGGGTCATGGTGTCGAAGATCAGTCCGGCGCCAGGGAACCGGTCGGCGAGGCGGCCGAACAGCGCCTGGACCTGATCGCCCTGCAGGTAGGGCAGCAGGCCCTCGGTCACGAACAGCAGGGGGCCGGTTTGCGTCGCGGCGACCTGGTCCATCCACGCGCTGTCGAGGACAGATGCAGGCAGCATCGTGCAGCGCGCCGTGTCGTCGAAGAACCGTCGACGCAGCGCGATCGCGCCCGGTAGGTCCAGATCGATCCAGCGGACCCGGCCGTCGTCGACGCGTTCAAAGCGGCCGTTGAGTCCGCAGCCCAGCTCAACGACCGTGCAACTCCGGTGTGCTGCGAGAAACGTGCGCACCCAGTCGTCGATCAGGCGCGCACGAACGCAGCAGCCGACTTGGCTTGCGCGCGCGCCTTCCAGCGGGGTGAAGTCGTAGTCAAGGCGGCCGCGGATGGCGGCGGCGCGCGGATCGCGCACGATCGCGTCGTGCCGGCCGGCTTCGACGGCGCGGGCCCACAAGGGCACCAGTAGCGTCTCCTCAATGGGTGCGAGTTGGACCGCGACTCGCATGCTGGGGCGTCAGTCACCCTTCTTGCGCACCAGAGTCACGAGGAACGCCGCGTCCACCGACCCGTAGTTGCCCGGACCCGCGAGCACCGAGCCGTCGTAGAAGCCGAGGTCGCCCGCGCTGAGCTCGCGCCCGCCCTTACCGGGTGTGACGCGCACTTCGCCCTGCAAGACATACACGATGGCCTCGCGCCGACGGTGTGTGAACGGCGTCAGCGCCTGCCCGGGCTTCAGGCAGACCAGCGTCACCGTGCTGCGCTCCGTCTCAAGGAGCTTCTTGGTGACGGGGCCCTCGTTACGGAACTCGATCAGCGCTGCGGCCGACTTCGGCAGGTCCATGGCAATCTCCGCGTTCCGCTCGACTACGACAGGGCCGCGACCACGGCCACGAGCCCGGCTCCGAGCAAGAGGGCCAGTATGACCCACGGGCCGCGGCCTCTTCGGGAGCGACCTGTACCACGGGAACTGCCGACGGGCGACGCGGGTTCAGCGGCCCGGGGCAGCTCCGGCGCGTCGGGCTCCGCGTTCGCCGCGTGTGCTTCGACCACGCTGAGCCGCGCGGCAAGATCGGCCAGGCGCGCGTCGGCCGCATCCCGCAGCGTGCGCAGGGCCTGCTCTACGCGCTGAATGCGGTCCTCGCTCTCCCGAGCCGCGGCCTCGAAGGCGTCGGTCCCGAGTTTGGCGGCGACTTGAGCCTCGACGTCGTCCGCCCGCCCCTCGACCGCTTCGAGGCGTGTGCGCGCCTCGATCAAAGCCGGGAGGTTTTCGTCGAGCGACGCGCCGAGATCGGCGACGGAGGCCTCCAGCGCCTCCAGGGCCGCGAGCCGCGGGCGCATTTCGTTCTCGACCTGGGCCCAGGTCTCCGCGCCGGCTTCGAGGCGTGCACGGACATCGGTGGCCGTGTCGCGCTGGGCCACCTTCATGCGTTCGACCTCGGCGTGCAGCGCATCTGTGCGGCCACCCTGGCGGATCAGGATGGCAATCATCAGCCCGACGGCGACGAGGGTTCCGAGAAGCGCGAGGGCCGGCAGCATGCGGTCAGCGTACTTCCCCGGGGGGTCGCCCCCGGCGCGCGCGGCTCCGCTCCGCCGCAGGCCTTACGCCGGGTTGCGTGCGTCGGTACCCTGGTCCCCGCGCTCACCCGGAGGGCGCCCGGGAGGCCCCATGTTCGACGTCCGCCGCTTGCTCTGCGTCGTCTCCACGACGCTCGTCCTAGCCCTCGGCGGCTGCGGCGAGGACACGATCACCGTCAAGTCGGGAGGCACGGCCGACGACGGCAGTGCCAAGGAGGTCGTGGCCACCCTGGGCGTCGAACTCGGGCTCTGGGATCCCAGCCCCCGGCGTGGGCGCGAGGTGCAGGGGCAGATGACCTACGCCTTCAAGCCGGCACCGGCGGGGGCCAAGCCGGTCGAGGGCGGCTCGGTTGCCTTCGGCATCCTCGAGGACATCGACTCGTTCAACCCGTTCTTGTCGTCGTCCGTGACGGCCTCGGAAGTGCAGGACCTCATCTTCCCGCGGCTCATGAGCGAGCAGCCGAACTACTACGACGGCGTGCCCACGTTCGACCCCCAGATCGCCGAGTCGTGGGTCATTGCGCCCGACAACCTCTCGATCCGCTTCAAGCTGCGCGCATGCGTCTGGAGCGACGACACGCCGATCAGCAGCGATGACGTGCGCTTCTCGTGGCAGGCGGCGTCGGATCCGGATGTGGCCTGGGTGAGTTCCTCGATCGTGGACTTCATCCGCGACGTCGAGGTGCATTCGCCGCGTGAGTTCACGGTCCACTACACGAACGCGCAGCCCTACAACCTGATGGACATCAACGATGTCCAGATCGTGCCCAAACACACGTTCGGCCTCGTGCCCTTCGGCAACTGGCGCGGATACGCGGAGTGGTCGCAGCTTGCAACGCGGGCCGCCGGCGGCCCCTGGATGCTCGACAAGCACGACCCGGGCCAGGTCATCGTGGTGAAGGCCAATCCCAAGTACTGGGACGCCCCGAAGCCGTACCTCGACAAGATCGAGATGAAGATCTTCGGCCAGATGGACTCGATGCTCCTGGGCCTGCGGGCCGGCGAGGTGGACGTCATGACCGGCGTCACCCCCGGCAAGGCCAAGCAGGTGCTCGAGGCCGAGCACCTCGAGCTCTACACGTACGTCACGCGGTCGTATGGCTACCTGGGCTACAACTGCAAACGCGCGCCGTTTGACGACAAACGCGTGCGGCAGGCCCTCACCTACGCGATCAACCGCCGGAACATCGTCGAGGCCATCTTTGCGGGTTACGCGGAGGAGGCGGCGCCCAACATCATTCGTTCGATGTGGGCATCCAAGCGCAGCCTGAAGCCCTATCCCTACGACACGGAGAAGGCGCTCGCCCTGCTGGCCGAAGCCGGCTGGACTCAGAACACTGACGGCAAGCTGGTGAAGGATGGCAAGCCGTTCACGTTCAAGCTGCAGACGAACTCAGGCAACGTGGTTCGCAAGCAGATCTGCGAGTTCGTACTCGCCGACCTGGCCACGATCGGCATCGATGCCGAGATCCAGTTGACCGACTTCAACCAGATGTCAGAGCAGCTCAAGAAGCACAACTTCGATGCCTACGTCGCTGGCTGGTACATCGCCACGAAGATCGACCCCAAGCCCACGTTCCACTCGGTGTCGGTGGACGGTCGTTACAACTACGTCAACTTCGTGAACGAAGAACTCGACCAGTTGATCGACAAGGGGCGCGTGATGAACATCGCCGACCCCGCCATCCGCGCCGAGGCGCAGAAGGTCTGGGACCGCTTTCAGGACATCCTCTACGACGAGCAGCCCTACACGATGATCTACGAGCCGCGCGGCCTGGTGGGTGTGAACAAGCGCTACGTCAACGTCCGGGTTACCTCGCTCCGTGCGCTCGACAACGTGCACGAGTGGTGGATCGCCAAGTAGCGCCTGGATCCACGCGTGTACGCCTACATCCTGCGCCGGTTGCTGCTGGGCCTCCTCATCATCTGGGGGGTCTACACCATCACGTTCTTCGCCGTGAACCTCGCCCCGGGCGATCCCTTCACCGCCAAGGAGAGCGCGAAGGTCACCGAGGCCGACCTCGATCGCCTACGTGCGAAGTGGGGCTACGACCGCTCGGTGATTGAGCGCTACTTCCTGCATACGCGCAAGATGTTCTGGGCCGATCCCGACGTGCTCGAGTACGAGGGCGCGGGGCTGTCCTACGAAGTGCGCGGTGGGGATGACGGCAACGTGGTCGTCGGGCGCGTGCAGGAGCCCCCCGCGGTGATCGTGCTCAAGCCCACCAAGGAGAGCCGGCTCGACGAGGGGGCCGAAGAGGTGCGGTTGACGCGTGGACCCGACGGCACGTACGAGTCCAAGCCCATTCGCAAGGGCCAGTACCGCTTCGGCGCGAAGAAACTCTCGGCCGCGCAGGCCGAGGTCGTGGTCGCGTCGCAAGGCGTGGTCGTGACCTACGCGGCCGGACAGGTTTCAGCCACGGTTCGCCTCGCCGCCGCGCCTGAGCGGGTCGTCCTGGAGCCCGCGCAGGGCGCGACGGCTCCGATCACGCTCGAGCGCAGCGCCGACGGCACCTACGGTCCGGCACCGATCGCGCGGGGGCGGTACGTCGTGGCGGGCGGCGGCGTGGACCTCCTCGTTCCCGCCGAGACGCTCGAGGCTGGCGGGCTGACCTTCGATCTCGGTGTCTCGATCGTCTACAACGAGCCCGTCACGCACTACCTGTGGCCGAAGCTCCTCGCGACGATGAAGCTGGGCTTCTGGGCGCTGTTCTTCAACTACCTCATCGGCATCGGCCTGGGCGTCATCTCGGCCGTGCGCCGCAACACGCGCACGGATCACGGCATCATGGTCGGCGCGTTCTTCCTCTACTCCATGCCCGGCTTCTGGCTCGCGCTGATGATGCAACTCGTGTTCGCCGTCCACCTGGGCTGGCTGCCCATCCACGGGATGGGCGAGGGCGGATTCTGGGAGAGTGTCCGACACTACATCATGCCGGTGTTCGTGCTCGGCGTCGCCGGCGCGGCCGGCACGGCGCGCTACCAGCGGTCGGCCGTGCTGGAGGTGTTCGGCGCGGACTTCGTCCGCACGGCGCGGGCGAAGGGTGTGCCGGAGAGTCGCGTGATCTGGCGCCACGTCATGCGCAACTCGCTGTTGCCCATCATCACGCTATTCGGATTGAGCATGCCGTTCCTCGTGTCGGGGGCCGTCATTACCGAGCAGATTTTCTCGTGGCCGGGCATCGGCCGCGCCGCCATCGCAGCCATCTCCGGGCGTGACGTGTTCGTCGTCACCGCGGTGACGCTGCTTGCCACCGTCATGGTCGTGATCGGCAATCTCATCGCCGACATCCTGTACGCGGTGGCCGATCCGCGCGTGAGGCTGCGATGAAGCCGGTCCGCTTGATCGAGTCGCTCATCCCCGGGTTGGGGCACGTGCGCCGGGGCCATTTCCAAGCCGGCGCGCGGTTCCTGCTGTACGTCGTGGCGTGGGTGTTCATTGTGGTCGTGTTCCGGCGCAACATCGCCGGGCTGTTTCGCGAGTTTGACTTCGACAACGCCTTGGCGTTGCTGACGCTCGTCGGACTGCCGATCCTGCTCGTACGCTTCGCGCACCGCAGCCTGCAAGTCACAGTGAATCCGCCGCCGCGCGACGGGCTGGGCACTTGGGCGCTCGCCTGGCGCGAGCTGCGACGTAACCCGCGCGGTATGTGGGGCCTGACCATGCTCGGGCTGCTCTACCTCGTGGCCCCGCTCGCACCGATGCTGACGCCCTACGATCCGGATGTGCCGGGCGGCGGAGGCACGATCGTGCACAGCTTCCTGCCGCCGATGGCCAGCGCCACGATCATCGGCCACGTGCGCGAGGGCGAGATCGCCGCGCGCTCCATGGTGGTGCACGGCGACGGCACGGTCTATCTGGACCGTGGCGCCGAGCACGCCAACCGCAGCGACGTGCTGGTGTCCGACCTCGGCGAGCCGCGCGGCGGCTGGTCGCGCCGGGAACACACCGCCCGCGCCATGCAGGTCGGGGAGCACGTCGTGCCCTATCGCAAGGAGTTCCATCTCCTGGGCACGGACGGCAACGGCCGGGACCTGCTGTCGCGGCTGGTGTACGGCAGCCGCATTTCGCTCTCGATCGGCTTCGCCGCCATGTTCGTGGCCGTGACGCTGGGCGTCCTGTTCGGCAGCCTCGCGGGGTACTTCGGCGGCTGGCTCGACAACATCATCATGCGGGTCGTCGACATTCTGCTGGCGTTTCCGCGGCTGCTGTTGCTGCTGCTCGTCGTCACCGTCTACGAGGGCGCCGGGATCTTCACCGTCGTGGTGATCCTGGGTGCGACCGGCTGGATGGGCGTGTCCCGACTTGTTCGAGCGCAATTCCTTCAAGTGAAGGAGCTGGACTACGCGCAGGCCGCGCGGTCGCTTGGCTTCAGCCAGGCGCGGATCATGTTCCGCCATCTCCTACCGAACTGCCTGGCGCCGGTAATCGTCAATGCGACGCTGCTGGTGGGCAACACCATCCTCGTGGAGGCCGCGCTGAGCTTCCTGGGCTTCGGCGTACAGCCCCCTGACGCGAGCTGGGGCAACATCATCAGCGACGGTCGGGCGTGGCTCGAAGAGGCCTGGTGGATCGCGACGATCCCCGGCCTGTTGATCGTCTACGCCGTGATCTGCTTCAACCTCGCCGGCGATGCCCTGCGGGATGCGCTTGACCCCAAGGGTCGCTAGGGCGAGTGGACCGTCAGCGGTCCTTCGGCAGCTCGTCCGTAGGGACAAACCCTTCCTCGAGCTGCAGCGCCATGATGACGTCGGTGCGCAAGCCCGCGTTCAGGTAGCGGCGCTGCGCGCCGCGCTCGAAGCCAGGGGCGCGCGCGACGATCTCAATCTCGCCCAGCGGCGCGTCGGTGAACGTGACTTGCCCGCGCGCGTCTGCCGCGCGCAAGTTCTCGCGCCCCCCGAAGATGTAGCCCGCCCGCGCGCCGGCCGGGACGTGGCCCGAGGCCGACGTGACCGTCACGACGAGCATGGTCGAGCGGGGCATCGTCCCCGGCCGGTAGGTGCGCTCATCCGTGGCAGTGACCCGCGGATCCGGGCCCTCGCCCACGTCGGTGTCGAGCACCGGTCGGCGACCCCTGTCGTCGAACGCAACCTGGCTGATGGCCCAGCCGACGACGAGAATGGCCACGACGAAGAGAAGCGCGCGCATGCAACCAGCCTACCGTCCCGCGGGGGCGGTGCAGAATGCGCGAGCGCGAGAACCCGTTCTCCGCCATGCTCTCTGGATGGCCGACGCCAACCCCGCCTCCGTGTCCTTCCGCGGCGTGACGAAGCGCTTCGGGGAGACGGTCGTATTGGACGGGATCGACCTCGACGTGCACGCCGGCGAGGTGCTGGCGGTGCTCGGCCCCAGCGGTGGAGGCAAGTCCACGATCCTGCGCCTCATCAACGGGCTCGAGGTCCGCGACGGCGGCACGCTCTCGGTCCTCGGGCGCGACGTGCCGCTCGGCCCGCCAGCGGCTCGGCCGGAGGATCCCTGGTGGCGCCCGCTGCGGCAGGAGATCGGGTTCGTCTTCCAGGCGTTCCATCTCTATCCCCACCGCACGGCGCTCGAGAACATCACGCTCGCGCCCGTGGCCGTGCGTGGCGTGGCGCCCGAGGCCGCGCGCGCCGAGGGGCTCGCGCTACTCGAGCGCGTGGGCCTGTCGGCGAAGGCGGACGCGCGGCCGCGGGAGCTGTCTGGCGGCCAGCAGCAGCGCGTCGCCATCGCGCGCGCGTTGGCCATGGACCCGCGCATCCTGCTGTTTGACGAGCAGACCTCCGCGCTCGATCCCGAGATGAGCGCCGAGGTGATCGACGTGCTGCGAGATCTCGCGGCGCGCCACGACCGCACCATGATCGTCGTGACGCACGAGTTCGGCTTCGCGCGCGAAGCGGCCGATCGCGTGGCTTTCCTAGAGCATGGCCGCATCCTCGAGGTTGGTGCCGCCGCCCAGGTGCTCGACGCGCCGCGCCACGAGCGAGCCCGGGCCTTCTTCGAGCGGGTGCTCTGAGGTGGAGGCGCCGCCCGCGGCGGATCGGTTCCGGCGCAATGCCCTCCTGCTGTGGGGCGCGCAGTTCATCTCGGCATCCGGGGATGCGTTGTTCCTGCCGTGTCTGGCGTGGCTGGCGGGCCGCACGAGCGAGGGCGAATCCGGCGTGGGGTTCGCCGTGTTCCTCGCCTTCCTGCCCTACCTGCTGCTCGGGCCACTCGCGGGGGCCTGGGTCGATCGGGGTGACCGTCGCCGCATCATGATCGCGAGCGATCTGCTGCGCGCTGCGCTGCTGCTCACGCTGCCGCTCCTCGCGGGCTGGTGGGGGGGCGTGGACTACGCGCTGATCACAGCCGTGGGCTTTCTACTCGCCACGTTTTCCACGCCGTTCTTGCCTGCGCGCGATGCGCTGCTCCCCGTGCTCGTGGGTTCGCGCTCTCTGCCGCGCTGGAACGCCGTGATGCAGACCTCTGGTCAGCTCGCGATGGTCGTGGGACTGGCTCTGGGCGGTCTCCTGATGAGCGGGCTCGGCGGTGCGGGGGCCACCGAGACGGAGCGCGTCGTGCGCGCCCTGCAGATCGATGGCGCGACCTTCGTGCTCTCGGCCGCCTTGCTCGCACTAATCGTGCTGCCTCCGGGCGCGCGGATGGGTGCGCCGCGAGGTCACCTCTTGGCCGATGCCCGCGAGGGTCTCACCTACGCCGCCAAGCACCCGATGGTGGGCGGACTGCTGATTCTCACCGCCCTCAACAACCTCGCGATCATGGGGCCCGCCATCGTCGGCGCGGCGGTGCTCGTGCAGGACACCTTCGGCCTCGAGCCCGCGCACTACGCCTGGTTTGAGGCGGCGATGGCTCTGGGCATGGTCACCGGCTCGGTCGTGCTCGTCGCGCGCGGCCGGCACCTCTCGATGCGCAAGCTGCTGCTGTGGGGCATGGTCCTCGATGGCCTGACGTCCCTGCCGTTCCTGTGGCTGCCGACCTACAGCGGCTGCCTCGTCATGATCGCTCTGCACGGGCTGTTCATCCCGATGATCGTGGTCGGACGCACGACGCTTGTGCAGCGGCTCGTACCGCCCGAGCGGCACGGCAAGGTGTTCGCGCTCGTGGGCATCACGGTCATCGGCATGACCGCGTTGTCGGCCGCGCTGTCGGGCTGGATCGCCGAGCTGACGAGCCCGCGCGTGCTGTTTGGCCTCGCGGGCGTGTTCGGGGCGGGCAGCGGCGTCGCCGGGTTCGTGCTGTGGCGGTTCCGCGAGGAGCCTGCCGCGGAGGCGTAGTCGAAGGCTACGCGGAGAGGCGCGAGAGGCCGTATTCGAGCGGGCCGGACACAGTCTTGCCGAGGGCGGCTGCGAGCTCGCGCATCGTGAACGGCTTCTCAAGGAGCAGCCGGCCCGTGTCGAGCGCCTGGCGCAGCAACTCGTCGTTCACGAAGTCGCCCGTGATGAACACGACGCGATCGGCGCCAAGCGGGTTGGACTGCTGGAGCTCGCGGTGCAGATCCAGGCCCGTCGAGCCGGGCATGCGGATGTCCGTGATGATGGCGTCGTAGCGGTTGGTGGTGGCCAGGCGCAGGGCCTCAGGCACGTTGCCCGCGCTGTCCACGCGCGCACCCATGGCGCCCAGCTGAGCGACCAGCGTCTCGCGCACCGAGGGCTCGTCGTCCACGACGAGAACACGCTCGGGGATCGGGTACTCCACGTCGCTGCCGCCCGCCGCGACGTGCATGGCACCGCGACCCGCCACGTGGCGCGGCAGCCGCATGCTGAAGCACGCGCCGCCGCCATGACCGGAAGCCAGGATGAGATCGCCGCCGTGATCGCGGGCAATGCCGCGCGACAGAGCCAGCCCTAGGCCGGTGCCCTTGGAACTGCCCTTCGTCGTGAAGAACGACTCGAACACGCGCGAGCGCAGTTCCTTCGGCACGCCGGGGCCCGTGTCGCTCACCGCCACAACGATGCAGTTCTCTTCCTCGATCACGCGGATGGTCAGGACGCGCGAGCCCGACCAGCTCTCGAGCGCGTGCAGGGCGTTCTGAACCAGATTCACGAGCACCTGCTGCAGGGCGTGCTTGTCGGCCAACACGCGCGGGAGCACGTCCGGGATCTCGACCTTCATCTCGACGCCGCCCATGCGCGCCTCGTACGCGAACAGCTCGACCGTCGCGCCGATGAGCTCCGTGACGAGGATCGGCGTGCGCTCGGGATTGCGCCGGCGCGCGAAGTTGAGCAGGTTGCGAACGATGCGCGTCGCGCGGTGGGCCTGCTCGCGCATCTGCTGAATGGGCTTCTCGATGGCCGCGTCGAGCGGCTGGGCGCCTAGCAGGTCGGCGTAGCCGATCAGCGCGGCGAGCGGGTTGTTGAGCTCGTGCGCCACGCCAGCGAGCGTCTGGCCCACGAGGGTCATCTTCTCGGCCTGCACGATGCGGTTGCGCGCCAACTCCTCCTCGGTCACATCCGTCAGGGTGACGAGGGTGCCGATGCGCCGGCCACGGTCGAGCACGCAGATCGCGGTGCAGGCAAGCTGCACCGGCGTCTCGCGGCCCTGATCGGGGAACGATGCACGAAAGCGGCGCGATACACCCGGCGGCGTGTCGGCGAGCTCGGCCAGGGTCAGTTCGCCGAGCGCCGGCGGGTGATCCGGGCGGGCTTCGTCTTCCACGGTGGCGCAGCCCTCGAGGGCTCGGCGCGCGGACGGGTTGGCGAGCAGCACCTGGCCGTCACGACCCAACAGCAGGACGCCTTCGCGCATCTGGCGCAGCAGCAGGGCTGTGCGGCGGTTCTCGTGGTCGCGGATCTTCTCGAGCCGGCGGATGGCTTCGCTGGTGCGGCGGGCAATGTCCACGAGCACGCTGATGCGATCCGGCGGTAGCGCACCGTGCTGCGGATCGGCAAGGAACAGCACGCCCGCGGTCCGGTCGCCGGCGCGGACGGGGATGTCCACGGCCGTGCGGTACTCCGCGGCGAGCGGCACGTCGGACATGCCGGTCGAGTGGCACTGCAGGCGCGGCACCACGAACGACGAGCCCGAGCGCGAGAGACTCTCTTGGAGACGCACGCGTCGCCGCTCGACGTGCTCGATGCCGAGGCGCCCGGCTTCTTCCCAAACCGCGATGTCGTCGCCCTCGGACTCGAGGACCACGGCACGTACGCTCAGGTTGGTATGGCAACGCAGGTGGCGCAACACCGCATTCGCGATGTCCTCCAGGCTGCTGCTGTCAGCCAGCGCCTGCGTGAAGGACACGAGCTCGTTGGCGGCCGCTTCGCGCGACTTGATCTCGCGCTCGACGAGGCGCGTCATTTCCTTCTCATTCGCCCGCTCACGCATGGCGCCGATCGTGAGGACGATCTGCACCGTGACGGCGGCGACGAGCGCGATCTGAGCTCCGACCGCGGCCGGTTGGAGCGTCCACTCGCTGGTCACCGAGAACGCCGTGCCTACGGCGATCACCATGGTGCCGCCGAGAGCTGCCAGCCAGGCCGTACCCACGCGTGAGCCGACGACGGCCACCAAGACGGCGACCACGTAGCCGGTCAGGAAGGCCGTGCTGGCGCTGCCGCCCGGCATGTTGGCCTTGACCAAGACGTAGCCCACGACGCCGGCAGCCACGAGGTCTGAGGCGAGCAGCCCGATCTGGAGGGACTTCCCTTGCAGCCGCGGGGGCAAGAGCAGGCCGATGGCGAAGCTGACGCCCAAGGCGAGCAGGGCGAAGCGCAGCTCAGGCTCGGAGGGCGGCAGCGAGGCCAGGAACCAGGTAGCGAAGCAGGCGGCCAGCAGAGTGCCCGCACGGGCGAGCTCTTGGCGTACCTGATCTGCCGAGCGCATTCCGACTGACCCCCCACGACCTGCACGGGTCGCGGATCCCTATCGGCTGGCTCCGGGGCCCCGCATGAGGCCGGGGCCGGATACAACCGGGCCATGGCCCCCCGCGCCCCTGAGCCCTCCGGACACCGCGATGCCTGCTTTGGTTGGGCTGAGGCTGAGGGGCAGGTCCTGCTCGTCTCCAATCCGCGCGTCATGGAGGGGGCCTGGCAGGACGTCTGGGACCTGCCCGGCGGGGCGGCCCGGGGCGGGGAGAGCCTCGCCGAGGCCCTGCGGCGCGAGTGGCGCGAGGAGACCGGCCTGGAGGCCGTCGTCGGGGAGCTGTTGCTGGTGACGGATGGGTCCAAGCGCCAGGCAGAGCGCGGGCTGCTCTACACCTGGCGGGCCTACGTGTTCCGGGTGCAGAGTGCGGGTGTGCCCACGCCCGGCGCGGGGATCCAGGCCGCGACCTGGGTGCCGCGCGCTGAGGTCGAGGCGCGGCTTGCCGCGCCGTACCACGCGCGCGTGCGGGCCTGGCTGCGGGGACCGGAGCCGCTGTACGGCACCCTCGATTGGACTGAGCCCGCGCCGACGGAGTCGG
>JAQBWE010000072.1 GCA_027625315.1 Planctomycetota bacterium | reverse complement strand
CGGCGTGGGTGCAACCGGGACGAGTGGCCTCGGCCCCAGGCCGCTTGCGGCCGGCGTAGCGCGCCGACGCCGCCAGCCTCCGGAGAAAGCCATGAGCGGGATCCCGATTCCGTGCTCGTACCCGCCGCGTCCCTGGTTGCTGATTGCGCGCTTCGGGCTCCTGGCGGCGGCGAGTTTTGGTCTGTTGGCCCTCCACCTTGCGCGCAGTACCCCGCCGACGGACGAAGCGGCGGCGCGCGCGTGGCTCGCGGGGGGGGCGGTGATCGAGTGGCTGCAGGTCGGATTGCTGGTCGCTGCGCTCTTGATCGTGTGGGCGGGGCGCGGTCCGCTGCGGGCGTTCCTCGCACTGGCCCTGCTGGCGACCCTGGCGAGGGAACTCGACGCGCTGCTGGGCGACCTGTTGTGGAAGGACGCCCACCGCGCCGTCATGGTCGTCGCCGCGGTCGCCGCGGCGTGGGTTGCGCTGCGTCCGCAGCACCGGTTCCACGCCCAGATCGAGACGTTCGTCCGCACGCCGGCGTTCTGGCCGATGGCGCTCGGCACGTTGTTGGTGGTGTGCTGCGCGCTGCTCCTTGGCCAGAACGCCATGTGGCTCGAGGCATCGGCACCGGGGTTGGACCGGATCACGAAGCGGTTCGTTGAGGAGGGTCTGGAGGCAACGGGCTATCTCTGGATCCTGCACGGCACGTGGGAGTGGCAGTTGGCCGGGCGCCGCGCCCCCGCAGTACTCCGGCAGCACGACGGGGAATGCTAGGCACCGCAGCGCGGAGACGCCGAGCAGCCCCGCGCCAGCGGCCGACGCCACGCGTAGGAGTCTGGTCAAGGCGGCTGGTCGTGAGGGGGGCTGTCCGTGGGCGCGTGCCCTGCCAGATCCGCCGTACCAAGGTACTCAGGATCCGTACGACTCTGGTGCGGGAGCCGCAGGCATGTTCGGGATCACGTGGCTTCCGGAACTCCTCGCCGTGGCCGCGGTGTTCTTCATTGCCGACCTCGTGTACGTGATCGATCACTACCTCGTGCACCACGATCGCGATCGCTATCGGCGCACGCACTTCCGCCACCACCGTCGCTACAACGGACCCAAGAGCGGGCCGCAGTTCGATGCCTACGAACTCGGCACCTACAACTCCGCCGGGTTCGGCCTGCTGCTCTGCATGAGCGTGGTCACGCTGTTCAGCGGCAACATCGGGTTCCTCCTCGGGGGCGGCCTCAAGTGGGTGCACAGCCTCCTGTTCCACCTCTACCAACACGGCTGGTGGGGGCCGGTCGCCGTGCGGCAGGCACCGCCGCCGCGCCCGCGTCGTACTTGGGGCCTGGCCTCAGCGCGCTACCACGCGTGGCACCACAGCAACCCAGATGACGGTCGGTTCACCTACGCCGAGTCGTGGGCGGGCTTCGACCGGATCCTCGAGATCCTGCATCCGCGCCTCGTGCGCTACACGGTGGACGGTCGCCTCGGGCGCCTGGGCCAGCAGGCCGTACGCGGAGCCGAAGAGCGCGCGAGGCGGGCCCGTCACGAGGCCCGCCCGTGAACTGGTTGGCCTGGGATCCGCGTTCCTACGGCGGCGCCGCCCTGGGCGCACTGCTGGGCGCGTGCGCCTACCTGCTCCTCCGGGACAGCGGCTTCGATGAGCCGTGGCTGGTCGGGCTGGCCCTGGGTCTCGGCTGCGCCCTGATGACGCGCGAGCGCAGCGGCCTACGGGGCATCGTGTTGGCGTGCACCACCGCGTGGCTCGCCGCGGGACTCACGGTGGCCGCGGCTGCGCCGGCCGAAGGCTGGGTGGGCGGGATGGCCTCGTTTCACGCATCGCTTGCGCTGCCCGAATTGACGCGCCACCTGGTCGGCATCGCTGCTGCGTGCCTCCTCGGCCGCACCTCCCTGCGGCGCGGCGCAAGCGATCGCGTGGCGGGCCAGGGCCGCGAGACCCCGGCGTAGCCTGCACGTCATGCCCGCGCGCGCTAGGACTCCCTGAAGTCTCGCGACGTTCGTCGCTCGACTCGGCGCCGAGCTGTGTCGGAGCGGCGGCAACTCGCGCAGGGGCAGCGCCTCGTCGCGTCCGCGTGGGTGGTGCGCTGCGCGCGGGCGGCTAATCGAGTCGACTCAGATGGCGCATCGCGTTCTGGAAGAGTGCCAGTCCGGCGGGAGCGCGCGGCGCCAAGCCGCGGTGGAATCGCGGATCCTGCCAGGGGAACTGATTACGTTCCGGATGCGGCATGAGGCCGAGCACGCGCCCCGTCGGATCCGTGATGCCCGCGATGTCGTCGAGTGAGCCGTTGGGGTTGTGCGGGAAAGGCGCGGGACTCTCGCCGGCCGGACCCACGTACCGCAGGGCGATCTGATCGGCCGCGCTCATCCGATCGAGCGTCGCATCGCTGCAGACCAGTCGTCCCTCGGCGTGCGCGACGGGACAGTGCAGCACGTCGCCTTGGCGCAGGAACACGCTCTTACTCGTGACCGCCTTCAGGACGACCCAGCGGTCCTCGTAGCGATTCTGCATGTTGCTGGCCAGCGCGACCGTGCGGTCGGGCTCGCCGTCGCCGGACTCGTCGTAGCCCGGGAGCAAGCCCGTCTTCACGAGTACTTGGAAGCCGTTGCAGATGCCAAGGACGATGCCGCCGCGATCCACCAGTCGGCGCATCGGATCGCGCAGCTTCGTCCGTAGGGCGGTCCCCAGCACCGTGCCGGCGCCGAGATCATCGCCAAAGGAGAATCCGCCCGGGATCACGAGGCCGTGCGCCTGCGCCAGCTGCTTCGGTTGGGCGAGCAGTGCGTTGACGTGCAGGTGCTTGATCGTCGCGCCGCAGCGCTCGAACGCGTAGCCCGTTTCACGGTCGCAGTTCGTGCCCGGCGCGCGCAGCACGACGATGCGGATCTCTTGGCTCCCGCGGCCGGACGTCCGCTGCGCCGCAGGCTTGCGCGCCGCCGCCTTCTTGGCAGGGGCCTTCTTGGCAGGGGCCTTCTTGGTGGCCGCCTTCTTGGCCGGAGCCTTGTGGGTGGCAGGAGCTGTCGTGCGCGTGGCCATAACTACTGCTCCTCGCCGAGGTGGAGTGCGGTCCGCCAGGCGGCGCGCAGGGTCTGCGTGGGACTGTCGATGAACGTGTGCGCCGCACGGCCGCCAGCGGGGCTCCTGCCGACGATGACGAGTCGCGGGTCCTTCGTGACGCGCCCAGCGCGGCCGCAAGGCACCTTGGCCTTCTTCATGTGCGCTTCGAACCGCTTGGCGTGCGCCTTGTCCACTTCCAGCAGGAAGCGGCTTGTGCTCTCAGCGAACAGCAGCCGGTCCGGATCGACCGTGGTGGCGCGCACCTTGCGTAGGTCCAGTGCGAGACCGAGGTCCGAGGCGAACGCCATCTCGGCCGCCGCGACTGCGAGGCCGCCCTCGGATGGATCATGCGCAGCACGCACCCAGCCCTTGACGATGGCCTTGTGGACGGCCCGCATCCAGGCGGGGGCCGCCCGGGGCACGCGCGGCACATTGCGGCCGATGCGCCCCTGGAGTCGGTACCAATGACTGCCGCCCAACTCGTCGTGGGTCAGGCCGACGACGTAGACCGGGTTGCCCACGCTCTTGAGGTCGGACGTGCACGTCTTGCGCACGTCGCCGATCACGCCGATCGCCGAGATCAGGAGTGTGTGGGGGACCGAGATCAGCTCCCCCTCCTCCGTGCGGAACTCGTTGTTGAGTGAGTCCTTACCTGAGATGAACGGCGTGCCAAAGAGGATGGCGGCGTCGTGACAGCCTTCGCATGCGCGCACGATCGCGCCGAGCGTCGAGGGGCGGTTGCAGTTGCCCCAGGTGAAGTTGTCCAGGATCGCGACCCGCTCCGGGTCAGCGCCGGCGGCGACCGCGTTGCGCAGCGCCTCGTCCACGACGGCCAGGGCCATCGCGTACGGATCGATGTCGCCGTACGCCGGGTTGATGCCGTTGGAGAGCACGAGGCCGCGCGTGCTGCCGAGCTTCGGAGCGATGACCGCGGCATCGCAGGGACCGTCGTTCGGGCCCCCCAGGGCGCGCACGACCGCGCCGGCCTGCACCTCGTGGTCGTACTGCCGGATGATCCACTCCTTGGATCCGATCTGCGGCATGCTGAGCAGGGCCAGCACGTCCTCGTCGTAGCGCTTCTTCGCTTTCAGCGTGGGCTCGTCGTCGCCGCCCGCCTCGAACGTGGCTTCGCGGACCACACGCGGCAAGCCGTCGTGTAGGAAGCCCATGTCGAGATCGCACATGACCGTCTTGCCGTAGCGCACGATCAGGCGGCGGTCGTCGCGGAAGGTGCCGAGCACAAAGGCTTCAACATCCTCAGCATCACAGAGCGCCTTGAACGCCTTCCACTTGCTAGGCGCGATGGCCGCCACCATGCGTTCCTGCGCCTCGCTGATCCAGATCTCGAACGCGTCGAGGCCTTCGTACTTCAGCGGCGCCTGCGAGACGTCCACGTCTGCGCCCGTCAGCTCGCCCATCTCGCCAACCGCGCTGCTGAACCCGCCGGCACCACAGTCGGTCACGGCCTGGAACAGGCGCTTGTCGCGAGCCTGGAGGAGGACGTCGAGCACCTTCTTCTCGGTGATCGGGTCGCCGATCTGCACCGCACCAGAGCTGACCGACTCGCTCTCCGCGTGCAGCTCAGCGGAGGAGAACGTCGCGCCGTGGATTCCGTCGCGGCCCGTGCGGCCGCCGAAGGCCACGACGAGGTCGCCGGGGCGCGCCTTCTTGGCGACGTCCCGCTTGGGAATCATGCCGACACAGCCGCAGTACACGACCGGGTTGCCGACGTAGCGCGGGTCAAACAGCACGGCGCCGTTCACCGTCGGGATGCCCATGCGATTGCCGTAGTCCCGTACACCCGCAACCACGCCCTTCAGTACGCGCCGCGGGTGCAGCGAGCCGCGCGGCACGTCGGCGTGGGGGAGGTCGGGCGGGCCGAAGCAGAACACGTCGGTGTTGGCCACGGGCCGGGCGCCCTTCCCTGTGCCGAGGATGTCCCGAATCACGCCGCCGATGCCGGTTCCAGCGCCGCCATACGGTTCGATGGCGCTGGGGTGGTTATGCGTCTCCACCTTCATGCAAACGCCGTCTTCGCCGTCGAAGTCGATCACGCCCGCGTTGTCGACGAACACACTCCAGCACCACGACTTGTCCAGCGTCTTCGTCGCCTGGAACACCGTTTCCTTGAGCAGGTTCTCGTAGCGTCGCTCGCCTTGGTCGTCGGTCATGTTGACCGTGCCGGCGAGCGTCTTGTGCTTGCAGTGCTCGGACCACGTCTGGGCCAGAGTCTCGAGCTCGACGTCCGTCGGATCGCGCCTGAGCTTCACGAAGTGCGCGCGGATGGTCTCCATCTCGAGCTTCGTCAGGGAGAGCCCCATCTGGAAACTCAGGGTGACGAGCGCCTTGCCCTTCATGCCACGCAGGGCGATCGTGCGCCGGCGGATGCGGCGCTTGGCGGGCGTGGGGAACTCGAAGCTCCGCACGCGGCCGAGGCGCACATCTTCGATGACGTCGTTCCCAAGCGCCCGCCGTGCGGCGGCCAGCACCTCGTCCGGCGCGGCGCTGCCCCAGACCAAGAAGGTCCGCGCGGTCTGCACGTCGCGCACACTGAGCCCGATGCTCGCAAGTGCAACGCGCGCGCTCTCTGCTTCGGGGTTCGTGACGCCGGCCTTGCGAAGGACCGTGACGATTACCGGCTCGGCGCCCGCGGGCAGCTCGAGGTCGGCGCGCACCGCGAACACCTCTTGTACCGGGTCCGCGAGGACGTCGCGCGCGGCGCGCTCGACATCCGCGGGCGTCAGGCCGCCGCGGAGAAAGACGGTTCGCACGACGCGCACCCGCTCGATGCCGGTGAGCCCGGCCTCCGCGAGGTTCTCGTGGGCTTCGCGGCCGGCCGGGTCCATCTGGGCGGGACGCAGGCCGATCTCGATGCGGAAGACGGGACTGGATGCCCGCGCGGGGCGGGTCGGGGGCTTGGACGCTGTAGGCATGAGGCCGATCTTCGCCCCCGGAGCCCCAGGTCGGGCGGGTGATTCGGTGATTCCCCGATCAGGCCTGCTTATCGCCCCGCGCCCGCCTCGCGCCGCCATCGCGGGCGCCCCCAGCCCGGAGAGCCCTGCTGATCGGGCTTTCCACCCCGAGAGCCGCCGGCTCGCTATCATGGGCCGCGCGTGGCCCGTTCGGCGGGTCACGAGGCAGCCGGATCCAGCCGATCCCCTCCGTGGGGGGCGGACGGCTCTAGGAGGGAGGCCCATGACGATCAGCAAGACCGGGAGCATCCGGACCAGCGACGGCGTCACGGCCCCCCTGCCCTTTGAGCGGCCGATCGCCGAGCTCGAGCAGAAGATCGATGAGCTGCGCGGGATCGCCGACGTGGACCTCGCGACCGAGCTCGCGCCCCTCGAGCGCCGCCGCGACGAACTCCTCCGAGAGATCTACGCCAACCTGACGCCCTGGCAGACCGTCGAGGTCGCCCGCTACTCCCGCCGGCCTCAGTTCACGGACTACATTCGCAACATCTGCGACGAGTACGTCGAGCTGCACGGCGACCGACTGTTCGGTGAGGACAAGGCGCTGGCGACGGGCCTGGCGCGCATGGGGGAGCACCGCTTCCTCGTGATCGGTCACCGCAAGGGTCGCGACACCCGCGAGCGACTCGCGTGCAACTTCGGTAGCGCGCACCCTGAGGGCTACCGCAAGGCGCTCTCGAAGATGAAGCTCGCCGAGCGCTTTGGTCTGCCCATCGTGACGCTCATCAACACCCCCGGCGCCTACCCCGGCGTCGGCGCGGAGGAGCGTGGCCAGGCGTGGGCCATCGCCGAGAACATTCTTGAGATGACGCGCTTGCGCGTTCCGACGATCTGCATCGTGATCGGCGAGGGTGGCAGCGGCGGTGCGCTTGGCATCGGTGTTGGCGACCGCGTCCTGATGCTGCAGCACGCGTACTACTCCGTCATTTCGCCCGAAGGCTGCGCGAGCATCCTTTGGCGTGATGGCAGCCGGCGGGCCGAAGCGGCCGAGGCCCTGCGCCTCACGAGCAAGGATCTCGTGCGGCTGGGCGTGATCGACGAGGTGGTGCCGGAGCCACTCGGTGGAGCCCACCGCGATCCCGCACTCATGTACGAAACCTTCCGCAACTGCCTGCGCTCGAACCTTGAGACGCTCAAGGCGATGGATACGGACGAGCGCCTCGAGGCCCGCTACACCCGCCTCCGCGCCCTCGGGAACGGCATCGAGCCCCTCCCCCTGTAGCCAGGGAAATGCGAGGTTCCGTTGCCTCCAGGTCATGCCGCTAGGCAGCTAGGCAGCTAGGCAGCTAGGCCGCCCGGGCAGGCCATGCTCGGGAGCGCGCGGGCTTTGAACCGGCAGGGGCCGCCCCGGCGGGACCGCTACAATCGCTGGCGGTCGGTCCCCCGACCCTGGAGGATTGTCATGCGTCGCGCCATCCCGCTTGCCCTCGTCGTGGCGCTCGTGCTCGCGCCTCTGGTTTGGGCCGAGGACGGCCCGGCCGCTCCGCCGCCGCCTAAGCCTGAACAGCCCGAGCAGCCCGAGCAGCCCAGTGCGCGCACGCGCGCCGACATCGAGGAACTCGTCCGTGGCGGAGGGCGCCTCCCCGAGGGCTTCGTGCCGGAGGCGTTGGGCAGCCCGAGCCTTCCCTTCGGTGAGGGCGGGCCCGCCCAAGCGGCGTTGGGCCGTGCGCTCGGAGGTCTGCTGCTCAAGTACCTCGCCGAGAA
Source organism: Planctomycetota bacterium (assembly GCA_027625315.1). GTDB lineage: Bacteria > Planctomycetota > PLA2 > PLA2 > JAEUHO01 > JAHEIK01. The sequence continues at coordinate 5,700 of JAQBWE010000072.1, read as the reverse complement.
GGATGACCCCGCCCGAGTCGCTGCCTACGAGGCGCTGCTCCGCGACGTGGCGGAGGTGCTGACGACCGACGAGAGCGGGGATCTGCGGCGGGTCGCGCCGCAGTTGATGACCCGATTCTTGGCTGGCATGGCCGATCCGGCCAAGAAGCCCGTCTACCGCGAAGTCCTAAGCCTGCTCGGCCAGGCGCTGACGGCCGGGCTGACTCCCGCTCCGGCCGCGCCCGCTGCGCCGTCCTTGACCTTTGCGGGCGCGACCCTGATCTGGAGCGGGCGTAGTGATGGCGCGCTCGTCGCGCGGGTCGCGCTGGTGCCCGCGGGGAGCATCGCGGAGGCCGCCGGCCTGCGGGTCGGCGACGACCTGCTCGCCGTTGACGCGAAGCCGGCCGATCCCGCTGCGTTGAAGCGGGCCGCGGGCGCGTTCGTGCCCGGCGGCCAACTTCGGCTCACCCTCCGTCGTAAGGAAGGCACCGTCGAGACGCTCGACCTGGAGTTCGAGACCGAGGCGGGGGCAGGCGACCGCTAGGCGTCGAGCCCAGAGGAGATCCCCATGTCTGAGTCACGCCGTCGCTTCACGCCGCCCGCTTGGCGGCCCGTCCTGTGGGTCGCGGTCTTAGGCGTCGCGCTCCCGCTGGCTGCCCTCAGCTTCTCCGGGCACGACGCGCGGGCTGAGGACTCCGCCGACGATGTCGCCAGCGCGGATATCGCGCGCCTGGTCGGTCAATTGGGCGACGACGACTTCCGCACCCGCGAGGCCGCGAGCCGCGCTCTGGAGGCGCTCGGGACCAAGGCGCGCCCGGCGCTCGAGAAGGTGTTGGCCTCCGACGCCGGACCTGAGGTGCGCTGGCGCGCGGAGCAGGTGCTGCGGCGACTGCGCGGCGGGGACCGCGAGCGTCCGCTCGGTGGTGCTGCGCCGACGCCGCCGGAGGCTGGTGCGGAGACGCCCGGCGCCGTGACGCCCGAAGTGAGTCCGGACTTCGATGACGCGCTGAAGAAGTTGGAGAAGCTGCTTGAGGAGTGGCGCTCGCAGGGCTCCGCACTCGGCAGTCTCGGCGGCATGCTCGGATCACGGCGCGTGAGCGCCCCGGGGCTCATGCTCGACCGCTCGCTGGGCGGTCGGGTGACGCTGCGCGTCCAGCGCGCCGACTCGGGCGGCGCCAAGGTCGAAGACGTGTACACGGGACACAGCCTCGAGGACATCCTCGCCAACCATCCGGATCTCACCCAGCACGAAGGCATGACGGAGCTCAAGCGGCGCGAGGCCGAAGCCGACTGGCCGGGCCTCGAGGACTTCCGCAAGCAGTTCGAGCGCTTCGGGCGCGTCGCGCCGCTTCCGCGCGGCGGGCTGAGCGTCGTGCAGGGTACAGGCATCGAGATCCGCCACGACGCTGACGGCGTGCTGGTGCGCCTGCGCGAGCGCGGCGAGGACGGTGAGGAGACCGTCAAGGAGTTCCGCGGCAAGACGCTCGATGACATCAAAGCGGAGCACCCCGAGCTCGCCGACAAGCTCGGCGGTTTTCAGGTGTTCGTTGGCCCGCCCCAGGTGTTCTGGCCCGGCGCTCGCCAAGGACGACTCCAGCCCCTGGTGCCGGCGCCCACGACGCCGCGCGCGCGCGGACAGTCGTACTTCGGTTTGACGCTCGTCGACGTGCCCGAAGTGCTCGCGAGCCATCTGGGACTTGAGAAGGGCCAGGGGGCGTTGGTGGACAACGTCTTACCTGGTAGCCAAGCCGAGGCGTTTGGCGTCGAGCGCAACGACGTGCTCGTGGCCGTGCAGGGTCAAGCGGTGGGTGTTACCGAGGCCGCAGACTTGTTGCGCAAGGCCGGCATGGACAAGGCCCCGGTGCGGGTTGAGCTGATCCGCCGCGGCGCGCGCCAGACCCTGGAGCGCTAAGCCGTCGCGGGCTTTCTGTAGGGCAGCCCTCGGCCACGCGGCACAATCGGAGCATGAGCACCGACGTTACCTCCGCGCCCACGGCGGCGACCCAACGCAAGATCCGCTGGATCCTCGGCATCGCGATGTTGCTGGGCCTCGCCGGCGGCCTCTTCTACTACATCGATCAGTATTGGCCGTGGTGGCACTTCCGCACGGTCGAGACCCAGAAGTTCTATCGCAGCAGCCAACTGGGCGAGAAGGAGTTGACGGAGGCCATCGAGCGCTACGGAATCAAGACCGTCATCAACCTGCGCGACGTCTCCGAGCGCGAGCACGGCGATTGGTACAGCATGGAGGTGAAGGTTGCCGAGCGCAACGGCGCCAAGGTCCTCGACATCCCGCTCAAGGCCGGAACGCCGCCTTCGCCCGAGCAGGTCCGTACGATTCTCGAGGTCCTCGACGACGCGGCCAACCTGCCGGTGCTCGCGCATTGCTACCACGGCACCATTCGGAGCGCGGCCGCCGAGGGTTTGTTTCGTTGTGAGTACCTGGGCGAGAGCGGTCCTGTGGCGTTCTCGCGCGTCGAGACCTGGGGCCGCGACCTGGAAGAGGACTACCCCCTCATTGCCGACTTCATCAAGCAGTACGTGCCGCGCCGGGATCGCCCGTCGGACCCGGCGAGCAAGGACGAGTTGCCCAAAGACACTCCGGCGAAGGACACGCCGGCGAAGTAACTACGCGACGGCGACGGCTTCTTCGCTGCGAATGCGTGCGACCAGGGCCGGATCGGCGAGGAAGCCGAGGCAGCCCATCAGGTAGCCACCGCCGATCGAGGGCATGAGGATGAGTTCGCCCGCTTGGATGCGGTGCTCAGGCTGCGTGATGATCTCAAGCACGCGCCCGTCTTCGTCCAGGCGGCGCGCCATGTTGCCCTCGCGCAGCGCAAAGTCGAGGGCGACGAGATTGCTCGCGGCCGACATGTTGCCCGTGCGGTAGATCGTGCGGACCACGCGTTCGTGGGGCACTTTCAGTCGGTCGGCGAGACCGTCGATGATGCGGCCGTTTGCCTGGTGGGGGATGATCCGCGCCCCTTCGAGCAGGGCGACGAGGCCCTCGTCCCCGCGCCGCACCGCGCGAGCGTCGTAGCCAAGGCAGCTCGTGAGGCACTCGGCCATGCTCGTGACCGCGCTGCGTAGCACGTTGGGGCCACTCTCCATTTCCACAAGCGCTTGCTCGACGAGCTGGACGCCCGGCTCGAGCTGGCGATCGGGGAAGCGCGCGACGTCCAGCGGGATGTTGCTGTTGCCGAGGTGGATGTTGCGCGGGCTGTAGCGGAAGTCGAGGAACGGGGGGTACATGCCCACACCCTCGCGCGGCTCATCCACGCGCGAGAGAATCACCGCGCCTGCGCCGTCGCCGAAGATGATGGACGTAATGGGATCGTGGAAGTTGAGCGCCTTGCTGGCGGTCTCGGTGCCGATGACCAGCACGTTGCGGTAGAGGCCCGCCGCGATGTGCGACCAGGCGTTGGCCATGCCGTAGATCGAGCCCGCGCACGCGGCCTTCAGCATGAACACGGGCACGCGGTCGGCGCCCAGCTGCTCCGCGAACATGCAGTGGTCGCCAGGGATGTCCTGACTCTCGGTGAACGTGGCGTAGATGATCAGGTCGATGTCGGTGGGCTCAAGCTGAGCCGTCGCGAGCGCACGCCGCGCGGCGACCAGCGAGAGGTCACTCGTGCGCACGGCCGGGCCCGAGAAGCGGCGCTCGTGGACGTGGGTAACCTGGTCAACCCAGGTGCCAAAGTCGCCGCCGCGCTCGCTGTCGAACCCGCTGACCATGGTCGCCAACTCGTCGTTGTCGACGATGCGATCGGGCAGGCAAGAGCCGATGCCCGTGATCGTCACGTGGGGGTTGAGCTGGGCCGGCATCCGGTCCTCCCGGGGCGCGCTGGCGGCTGCCCGCGCGGCTTCGCAGGGTACCGCTGGCCCCTGCGGGCAGCAAGGCGGGCCGCGCCACCGCGCTGTCGTACGCGTGCTGTACGGTGCCCCGCCTTTTGGAAGGAGCCCGCGAGTCCCGTGTCCCCGCCGCGCCATCCTGAGCCGTCCGCCGCCCCGCGCGGCGACTACGCCGGGTGCGTGCTGCTCACGGGACCCGGGGGTGCGGGCAAGACAACCCACGCGCTCGAGCGCATTCGCGCTGCGGCGACGAGGCCGGGTGAGCGTGGCCGCGACGCCGCGCGCCCCGATGAGGCACTGCTGGTCCTGCCCACGTATGCCCAGGTGAACCACGTGAAGCGCGTTGCGCTCTCGCGCTGGGACGCGCGCGGCATCTTCGATCGGCCCTTCGCGACGTTTACCGCCGTCGGCGAACGCTACCTTGAGGCGTTCCGCGTCGGGGCGCTGCCGAGTCCCGAGGAACGCGACCGCCTCATGGAAGAGGCGCTACGCCAGCGTGACGTACCCGTCTTCCGCTCGGTTGCCGATCGCGCGGGTTTCCGCGCGCACGTATTGCGGTTGGTGAAGGAACTCAAGCAGACCGGACTCGAAGGCGGCGAGGCTCGGGAGCATCTCGTGGCCGCGCAGGGCGAAGTGCAAGGCGCCTCCCTCCGCAAGCTCGAAGGCTTCATTGCCGTGTTTGAGGCGTATGAGGACCTCCTCGAACGCGCGGGCCTGGAGGATCACGAGGACGCGCTGCGCCGCGTAGCGATGCGCCTCGAGGCCCACCCGCCGGCGCGGCCTCCGCGCTTGTTGGTGGTCGACGGGTTCGATGACTTCTCGCGCGTCGAGGAGCGGATCCTCGACGCTCTGGCGCGCGCCGTGGTCGCCGCTGGCGGCGATGTGCTCGTCACGCTGCCCTGGGATCCCGCGCGGCCGCACCTCTTCGCCACCACGCGCGGCTCCCGCGAGCGACTCCTGCGGCTGGGCTACGCAGAGAAGGCGCTCAGCGGTTTCCCGCGGGCGGCCGATCCGGCCCTCACGCGCATCGCGACGAGCCTTTTCGGCCCCGCGGGCTCTGCCGTTCCCGGTGGCGACGCGGTGGGCTTGATGCTCGCCGGGGACGCCGAGGATGAGGCCGAGACCGTCGCTCGCGCCGTGCGCGGCTTGGCGGGGACGGAGGGCGTGCGCGGCTGGCGCGACGTGGGGGTGATCGTTCGCAGCCTCGATGCGTCGGCCCCGCGTCTCGAGAGCGCGTTCGCGCGCGTCGGCGTGCCCCTGCGGGTTGTCGGGCGCGGCACCGACCTCGCGAGCGAGCCGGTGGTGCGCGCGCTCGCTGGTCCCCTGGCGGTGCTGGAGGGGCTCGTCGAAGCCGGGCAGTTCAAGCCCGTGCCTCTCATCGCTTGGCTTCGCTGGCGGGCGCTGCTCGGTGGCGAGACCACGGTCGATGCCGCCGTGGCACTCGACACGTGGGACTTCGCCCTGCGTAGCAAGGGCTTTCCCGCCGACTTCGCTGCCCTGCGTGCGGCAGCACCTGCCCCGCTGAACGCGTGGTTGGACGTGCTCGAAGCCTGGCGGGTGCGACTCGCCGCCGTGGTCGGAGCCGCGGGGCTCTATGACGGCCTCGGCGCGGCGCTCGTCGCGCTCGCCCCTCTGCCTGAGCCCTCGGGGTTCGACCCCGAGGGTTACCCGCGCGACCGTGAGCACGACGAGCGGCTTGCGCGCGCCGTCGCGGGTCGCGGGCGATTCGTCGGCATCCTGGCCTCGCTGCGAGATGCCGCCGCCCGCACGCGCCTAGGCGGCGCCGAGCGCAGCGCGCAGGCCGTCAGTGAGCTGCGCGACGCCCTCGGCCAGGTCGCGTTTCGGCCCCAGGACCGCCGCCTGGACGCC
>JAQBWE010000071.1 GCA_027625315.1 Planctomycetota bacterium | reverse complement strand
TCGCGCGGGCCGCACGAAGTACGGTCCGGCTGCAGGCAACACCGATTTGCGTGAAGCCGTCGCGGCGACGCTCGCGGCGGGCGGCCTCGCGGGCCTAACGGCCGACTGCACGATCATCACGCCGGGCGCCAAAGGCACGCTGTACCTCGCGCTGCAGGTGATTCTCTCGCCGGGTGACGAGGTCATCGTCCCGACGCCGTGCTGGCTCAGCTACCCGAAGATGATCCAGGCCTGCGGCGGCAAGCCGGTGTTCGTGCCGACTTCAGCAAGCGACGGCTACCGAATCAGCCCGGGTGCGGTCGAGCGTGCCATCACGCCCAAGACCAAGGCGATGATCCTCAATTCGCCGGGCAATCCGACGGGTGCCGTGCAGCCGGATGACGTGCAGCGCGAGCTGGGCCGCATCGCCACGGAACACCGCATCGGCGTGATCAGCGACGAGATCTACGAACACCTGACGTACGCCCCGGCCACCTTCCGCTCGTTCTCCGCGCTGGCACCCGAAGCGCGCGACCTGACGCTGATCGTCAACGGCGTGTCGAAGGCGTACGCGATGACCGGCTGGCGCATCGGCTACGGGGCCGGGCCCAAGGCCTGGGTGCAGCGCATGATCCGCCTGCAGAGCCATGCGCTCAGCGGCCCGCCCGACATCACCCAGGCCGCGGCGCTCGCGGCCATGACGAACGTGTCGGATGACCTCGAGCGCATGCGCAAGACGTTCGAAGAACGCCGCGACGTCATGCACGCCGCGCTCACGTCGATTCCCGATCTCACGTGCCCGCTACCGGAGGGCGCGTTCTACATGTTCCCCGACGTCTCGGCGTATCTCGGGGCGCGTCACGCGGGCAAGCCGATCACCGACACGCCGACGCTGGCGGCACTCCTCATGGAGCACGCGCAAGCGGCGGTCGTGCCCGGCGACACGTTCGAAGCGCCGACGGCCGTACGGTTCAGCTATGCCTGCTCGACGGATCACATCCGCCGTGGCGTGGCTCGCGTCGCGATGTTTCTCGCGACGCTCGACCGCTCCTAGTTCCTAGACGCCGACGCCGGCTTCAAGGGCATCGAGGACGAAGTCCCCAAGCTCGCTGGTCGCGTGGACGCCCGCGGAGAGGCTCTTGACGCGCCCGCTCTCGAGCACGTGCCGCACAGCCTGCGACACGCGGTTCGCAGCCGCGCCTTCCCCGATGTGCTCGAGCATCATGCGCACGGCTTCGATGGTCGCGATCGGGTTGGCCTTGTTCTGGCCGCGGTACTTCGGGGCCGAGCCATGGATCGGCTCGAACATCGAGACCCGACCCGGGTGGATGTTCCCGGAGGCCGCCACGCCCATGCCGCCTTGGATCATGGCTCCCAGGTCGGTGAGGATGTCGCCGAACAGGTTGGGCGTCACGACGACGTCGAACCACTCGGGGTTCTTCACCATCCACATGCACGCCGCGTCGATGTACGCGTGGTCGGTCTTGACGTCGGGGTACTCGGCGGCGACCTCGGCGAAGCAGCGGGTCCAGATGTCCTGCGCGCGGATGGCGTTGGCCTTGTCCACGAGCGTGACCTGCGGCGCGCCGTTCTTGTTGCGTTTGCGCGCGAACTCGAACGAGTAGCGAATCACACGCTCGACGCCGTTGCGCGTGTAGATCATCTCAGCGACGGCGACCTCGTGCGGCGTCCCGATGCGATGGATGCCACCGAGGCCGGCGTAGGCGTCTTCGGTGTTCTCGCGCACGACGACCATGTCGACGTCTTCGGGCTTCTTGCCCTTGAGCGGACAGAACTCCTCGCTGTAGAGCTTGATGGGGCGGAGGTTGACGAACAGATCGAAGGTCTGGCGAACGCCCCAGATGATCTTGCGCTCCAGGAAGCCTGTCTCGACGCGCGGGTCCCCGATCGCGCCCAGCAGGATGGCCTCTTTCTTGGCCATCTCTTCGAAGGCCTTGGGGGGCATGTCCTCGCCGGTGGCGAGAAAGTGATCAGCGCCGTACGGGTAGACCGTACGACCGACCTTGAAGCCCTCGAGGGCCTCGACGGCGTCCAGGACCCTGAGGCCCTCGCGCACGACTTCCTCGCCGATACCGTCGCCGGGCAGAACCGCGATCTCGTGACGTCGCATCGAATCCTCCATCGCCTCCAGGGGGCCGGTAGGGAACCACGCCGGCCCCCGCGCGCCCAGGGGGTACCCGGGCGCGGAAATCTAATTGCAATCTACAAGTATCAGGCGCCGGCGGGTACCGACAGGGCGAACAGCCCCGGATGCCAGGCCGTGATGCGGCCGGTTACCGCCGAAGCCGCCACCGTGAGCGGCGAGGCGAGGTAGAGCCGACCCGGGCCCGAGCGGCCCTGGAAGTTGCGGTTGATCGCCGACACGGTCACCTGCTCGCCGCGCTCCGACACGCCGGGCCCGCACCCGATGCACGCGCCGCACCCGGGCTGGATGATGCGCACGCCGGTGGCGGCGAAGACGTCGAGGTAGCCGCGGTCGCGGGCGTAGGCCGCCACGCTCTCCGAGCCGAACTGGATGAAGAACTGCACGCCCTCGGCCACGCGCAGGCCCGCGTCGCGTGCTTCAGCCATCACCGCGGCGTACATGTCGAGGTCGTCTTCCTTGCCCGCGGTGCAGGATCCGCCGTAGGCGATGTCGATGCGCACCTCGCCGAGGTCGGCGACGAGCGCGCCGTTGGTGGGATCCGAGGGCACGCCTTCGTCGGGATCACCCGGCGTCGCGACCATGGGCTGAATCGCGTCCAGGTCGATGCGGTGCACGCCGCCGTGATAGCGCGCCCCCGGATCGGGCGCGACCAGACCGGCGCGTAGCGCGTCCAGGTCGGCGCCCGGCCGCCGGGCGGCTATCCACTGGATGAGGGCCTCGTCACCCTCGACGACGCCCGCGCGGGCGGTGCACTCCGTGGCCATGTTCGCCAGGGTCGCACGCTCGTCGAGCGAGAGCGTGGCGAGGCCGGGCCCGCCAAACTCCATGACCCGATTGAGCGTGTGCTGCGGCTTGGCGTGGTGCAGCAGGATGTACAGCATCACGTCCTTGGCCGTGACGCCCGGCTGCAGGGTGCCGTGCAACTCGAAGCGGATGCTCTCCGGCACCTCGACAAGCGTGATGCCTGAGTGCACGAGCGCCGCGTACTCCGTGGTGCCCACGCCGTAGGCGAGCGCGTTGCTCGCGCCCCCCATGCAGGTGTGGCTGTCGGTGGCCTGAATGAAATCGCCGGGCTCGATGATGTGCTCGCGGGCGACCTGATGGCAGATACCGGGGCTGACGCCGTCGCGCGCGCTGAAGTCCTGTACCCCGGTGTGCTGCTGGAACGCCCGCTGCAGATCGCGCAGGATCTCGATCTGATCCATGAAGGGCCGCATCTTCGCGACCTCGTCGGCGTAGATGAGGTGGTCTTCGAACACCGCGAACTTGCGGGGATCGGCCAGCTGGTAGTCCGGACCGAATTCCTCCTCGAGGAACACATGCACCTGGGCGGTGGTGAACTCGTGGCTGTAGCCGCCGTCCACGCGCGCGACCACGGCATCGCCGGGCTGCACGTAGGGCGGGACGTCCCCCACGAGATGCGAGGCGATGATCTTCTCGCCGATCGTCATGGGCCGCTTGGCGGTGTCGTGCGCCGGAACCTCGATCGTGCCCTCGCGCAGGCCCTTGCTGAAGGCGAAGAGACCGCCCGCCCGGACAATCTCGCGGGTGATCGGATCGTGCGGCGCGAGGAACTCAGCCAGCGGGATGCCCTCGCCGGCCTGGAGACGCGTCACGACGTCGTAGCCGCCCGTGAGCACGCCCTGGTTGATGAGGTTGCGCTCGTGGATCGGCGCGAACGAGTCGGCGATGGAGAGCCGGATGCCGCTCCACTTCTCAGCCTGCACGGCGGTCTCGCGCGAGGAGCCGACGCCCTTGCGCAGGCCCGCGACGATGACCTCGAAGCCGCCCCCCCAGAGGGCGTCGGTCTCGAAGACCCGCTTGCCATCGACGATCAGACCGGCGTACGCATCACGCGCCAGATCCTGCGGCCGGTGGCGGAAGCACACCCAGGCCGGGGTCATGGTGTCGGTGTTGATCTCGTCCAGCAGATCCGCCGGATCCAGATCGGCCATGCGCAGATCCCGCTCGCCAGCAAGCTGGCGCCGGATCAGGTCGGGATCCCTGGTGAGGAAGAGGATGCGCTTGCCCGGCGTAAGCCGGAACTCAGCGGGGGGCGGGCCGGAGGGGACGGTAGGCGGGACTGTCATGGGCCGGCAGTATGGCAGACGGCGGGCCGCCGTGGCAGGGCTGGCCCGGGGTTCCCTTGCCACGCCCGGCGTTCGGGCCGACCATCCGGGGCCCACCCCCCGATGGAGTCCACGGCATGCGCTTCGAGAACACCTACCTGCCCGCTGGTGGCTACTGGTCCTCACCCTTCTGCAAGTGGCAGGGCTCGTTCAGCAGCCTGCATCCTGTGAAGTTCGCGGCCGAGGTGACGGTGCAGGGACTCGCCGCACGCGGCATCGCGGCGACCGAGCTCGACTCGCTGGTGTTCGGCTGGACCATTCCCGGCCGGCGCATCTTCTACGGCGCGCCGTGGATCGCGGGCCTGATCGGCGCGCCCGACATCACGGGCGCGATGATCAGCCAGGCCTGCGCAACGTCGGCTGCGGCCCTCGCGCACGCGGGCGCGCAGGTCGAGGCGGGCGGCGCCGAGGCGACGGTCATCATCACGACCGACAAGTGCAGCAACGGCGCGCACATCTACTACCCCGACCCCTCGGGCCCCGGCGGCAAGGGTGAGGCCGAGGACTGGGTCTGGGACAACTTCAGCTTCGATCCATGGGCCAAGAACTCGATGATCCAGACCGCCGAGAACGTGGCGACGGAAGCGGGTATCGGCCGCGAGACACAGGACGCGCTCGCGCAGCACCGCTACGAGCAGTACGTCAAGGGCATCGAGTCGGGCTTCCAGAAGCGCTACATGCTGCCCTACGATGTCAACCCCAGCGGCCGCAAGGTGATCGCGACGGTCGAGGGCGACGAGGGCGTGTTCCCGACAACGGCCGAGGGTCTCGCCAAGCTGCGCCCGGTGATGCCGGAGGGCACGATCACGTTCGGCTCGCAGACGCACCCGGCTGACGGCAGCGCCGGCATGGTCGTGGGCACGAAGGACCGCATGAAGGCCTACTCAGGCGGCGACGAGCCCGTGCAGTTGCTGTCCTACGGCGTGGCGCGCGTCGCGAAGGGCTACATGGCCAAGGCCGTGGTGCCGGCGGCGCAGAAGGCCCTGGCGGCCGCGGGTGTGGCCGCGAAGGATTGCGTCATCAAGACGCACAACCCGTTTGCCGTGAACGACATCTACATGGCGCGCGAGTTGGGCATCGAGGCCGAGTCGTTCAACAACAACGGCTCCTCGCTGATCTTCGGCCACCCCCAGGGCCCGACGGGCGCGCGTCTGATTGCCGAAGGCCTGGAAGAGGCCCGCATGAACGGCGGCGGCTACGTGCTGTTCGCCGGCTGCGCCGCGGGTGACACGGCAGCGGCGGTGGTGCTGAAGGCGTAGCGCGCCCGCGGCGGCGCGGCCGCAGCGCCTACGACTCGGCAGCGCGTGCCTTCGCGTTGCATCGCAAAGCTTCTGCAACCGGGGGGGCGATTTGCGCTCTCTTTGCGACCCCACAGGGCGCTCCGGAAGTACGACGTAGTGACACGACGGCGACTCTTACCGAGGAGGCCCTATGCGCACGTTGCTGAACTTCACTTCAAGACTGTCCCTGCTGGCCCTGTTCGCGCTCGCCGCCCCTACCGCGCACGCGTGCGGTGACTACATGAGCGACGAGATGCGCGAGATGGTCGCCTTCGCCCTCTCCGATGACGAACGCGACGTCGCCGACGCCATCGACGTGCTGCGCGAGAGCGGCGCCGAGTCGGTCTATGCCCTGTTCGGCGCGCTGCAAGGGGCCAAGACGCCGGAAGAAGTCGCCCACGTACGCTCGATTCTCGATCGCGTTGCCGCCCAAAAGGATGCCCACGCCTCGCGGCTCTTCTGGCACACCGACCTCGAACGTGCCAAGGCCGACGCGGCCCAGACCAACCGCCCGATTCTCTCGCTACGCCTGCTCGGCCGGCTCGATGAGGACCTCAGTTGCGCCAACAGCCGCTACTTCCGCACGGTGCTCTACGCCGACCCGAGCGTGGCCAACGTGCTGCGCACGCACTTCGTGCTCCACTGGCAGTCCGTACGCCCCGTGCCCGTCATCACCATCGACTTCGGCGACGGACGCACCCTCTGTCGCACGGTCACCGGTAACAGCATCCACTACGTGCTGCATCCCGACGGTCGGCCCGTCGACGCGCTCCCCGGCCTGCTCTCCGCACCCGTGTTCACCGCGGCGCTCGAGCGAGCCCGGATGCTCGAAGCCGACGTGCGCCTGCTCCCCGAGGCCGGGCGCGAGGAGCGCCTGAACACCTGGCACGGCGCGCAGGCCGCACGTCTCGCGGCCGAGCACAACGCCGATCGCTCGGCGGCGGGCGTGGCCCCAGCCGCTGGCACCATCCGCCTGACGCTCGCCCCCACGGTCGCGGTCGCGGAGGCGGCACCCGAGCCGGCGCGCGCGCCGGCCCCCGAGGCACCCTCAGCCCGCGCGGCGGCCATGGTCACGCACGGCAAGTTCATCAGCGAGTCGTCGATGCTGCGCGCCGTCCAGCCCGCCGTGTCCGACGAGCCGCTTGCGGCGGATGCGGCCGCGTGGGGTCAGATCGCGCGACTGGACCGCCACGCGGCAGGGTTGTCCGAGGGCAGCCTCACGCTCATGCGGACGAAGGCGCCGACGCTGGATCCGGCGGCCTTCGCTCGGATGGCTGAGACGTTCACCCATTCGGTGGCCGTCGACTCGGTTCGCAACGAGCAGGACATCCATCGCCGTTTGCACGCCTGGTTCGCAGCGGGCCGCGTCAGCACGCTGGCTGACCTGAACGAACGCATCTACGCGGAGTTGTTCCTGACCCCGTCGAGCGACCCGTGGCTCGGACTCGCGCCCAGCGATGCCTATGTCGCCCTCGATGGCGGCGGCTTGCGGTAGATCACTCGAGCGGATCTGCCTTCACGTAGATCGCGGGCGGCGCCTCGCGGAAGTACCTAAACAGCGCCGGGCATAGCCAGCCGCTGCGACCGCTCTCGGGGTCCCTGTAGTGGTACCCGCCGCCGTACGCCTCGCCGCGCTCGATGCGTAGTTCATGATCGGGGAAGTCGCTCGCCGAGAACGTGAGCCGGAACCCGGTCTTCGCGTCCGGGATGTCGGCCACGAGACGGTCGATCATCTCGGGGATGCCCTTGACGAACGGCTCGGCCTTCAGCCCCGTGGCCTCATCGTCGAACACCCACGTGCCCGACGCGTAGTAGGGCTGGATCACCTTGATGGTGTTGTTGCGGACATCCGCGCCTCGCCGGTCGCGCCCCAGGAGGCCGGGCACGAGCAGGGACATGCCTACGGCGAACACCAAGGCACACAGAGTCAGGATCGCGCGCATGGTTCGTCTCCCGCGGGTCGGCGGTGTGCCCACGGTAGCACGCGCCGGGCTGGCAGCCGGCGTGGCGGGCGCGATCTAGCGGCCCTTGTAGGCCGGCTTGCGCTTCTCGAGGAAGGCGTTCAGGCCTTCGCGCATGTCTTCCGTCGAGGAGATGATGCCGAAGAGGTCGCACTCGATGCGCAGACCCTCTTCCAAGGTCGTCTCGCTGCCGCGCAGCACGGCCTCGGTGGCCATCGCCAGCGCCAGCGGGCCGTTGTCCAGGATGGCCTTCGCCAACTTCGTGGTGACCTCGGTCAACTCAGCCGCCGGCGCCACGCGATTCACGAGCCCAAAGGACAGCGCGATGTCGGCGGTGATGGGCTTGCCGGTCAGGATCAGCTCGAGGGCGCGACCGCGGCCAATGATGCGCGGCAGGCGCTGCGTGCCGCCGTAGCCGGGGATGATCGAAAGACCCACCTCGGGCAGGCCGATGCGGGTCTCGGCTGCCAGCGTGCGCAGGTGGCACGCGAGCGCAAGCTCGAGGCCCCCACCGAAGGCGTAACCGTTGATCATCGCGATCACGGGCTTGCCGAGATTCTCGATGTTGGCGAGCACCGCCTGGCCACGCAGGGACTTCTCCTTGCCGCCCCGCACGGTCTGCTGGGCGAGCTCGCCGATGTCTGCGCCCGCCACGAACGCCTTCTCGCCAGCCCCGGTGAGGATCACGACGCCGCAGTCGGCGTCGGCCTTCGCGTGGGCGAAGGCGGCGTCGATCTGCGCCATGACCACGTCGTTCAGGGCATTGAGCTTGTCCGGCCGGTTGACCGTGATGGTCGCAATGCGGTCGGCGCAGGCGTACGTGATGAACTCGAGGTTCATGGAATCCTCCGAACGATCTACTTGTTGTAGTCGTAGAAGCCGGCGCCGGACTTGCGACCGTTGCGGCCCGCGGCGACGAGGCGACGCAGCATCGGCGGCGCGGAGTAGCGATACTCCTTGAACTCGTCGAACATGATCTCGGCGATGTAGAGCGTCGTGTCGAGACCCACGAAGTCGAGCAACTCGAACGGTCCCATCGGGTAGCCGCAGCCGAGTTTCATGCCCGCGTCGATGTCTTCCTTGGTGGCCACGCCGGACTCGAGCGCGCGGATCGAGTCGAGCAGGTAGGGCACCAGCAGCAGGTTCACGACGAAGCCGGGGGAGTCCTTGGCCCGCACGACCGTCTTGCCGACCTTCTCGCCGAACGCGCAAGCGTCAGCGAACACGTTGTCGGTCGTGGCGAGGGTACGGACGACCTCGACCAGTCGCATCAGGGGCACCGGGTTGAAGAAGTGCAGGCCCACGAAGTTCTGCGGGCGCTTGGTCGAAGCGGCCATGTCGCCGACGGCCAGCGACGAGGTGTTGGTCGCAAAGATCGTGTGCGCGGGACAGATGGTGTCGAGCTCGGCGAAGAGCTTGCGCTTGATGTCGAGGTTCTCGATGATCGCCTCGACCACGAGATCACAGCCGTTCATGTCGGCCAGCTTCGTCGTGAAGGTCATCCGGCCGAGGATGGCGGCCTTGTCCTCCGCGCTCAGCTTGCCCTTCTCGACGGCCTTGCTGAGGAACTTGTCGATCATGCCGCGGCCCTTGGTGCAGGCCGCGTCATCGACCTCGCGCACGACGACCTGCATGCCGGCCTGGGCTGAGATCTGGGCAATGCCCGAGCCCATCAAGCCGCAACCGACCACACCGACTGTCTTGATATCCATGGCGCGAAGACCTCTCTCTCCCCATGCGGGGCCGCGCATCGTAGGGTCCCGCCCTGGCGGGCCCAAGCCGTGCCGGCGGCCTAGTGTGGCGAGCGCGAAATTCCGTTGCATCTCGGACGTGCGGCGGCCTGGGCTGGGGGCGATCAGGCCGCTTCGTCGTCCTCGAGTGGAAGATCACGAGTCGTCCTCCTCATCGGCCTTCCGCTCCCCAGCCAGCCCGCCGACCGCTGTCGAGCGGGCCTCGCTTCTGCATCCGCCCCGCCCCCAGTTCCCCGTCTGCTCATGGCAGCGAACTTCTGGCGCCCGACATTAGGCCCATCGATCCGCGCTCTTGGGTAACCGCAGGGGGGAGCGCCACCTCAGGCTAGAGGGAGTCGCGGGCCAGGTCCTCGAACTCGCGGCGATCGAGATCGCCGAACTTGCGGCCGTCGCGCTTGAGCTTCTCGCGCATGCGCATGACGAGATCCTGCATGCGCTCGTGCGTCTCAGCCGAGCCGCCCACGAGATAGAACTCGCTACCCTTCGTGACGCGGCGATGCCCGCCGTCGTCATCCAGTCCGAGGCCCAGGATGCCTTGCACTTTCGGCTCCTGTCCTTGCTGCGCTGTGGGCGCCGGCCGGCGCTCGCTGGGATTACGGGTGGGCATGGGCGAAGAGCATAGCCAGTTGGCGACTTGCCGGCAGCCATCGGGAATACGAAAAGATGCCGAGAAATTTGCGCTCGCCCGAGCGTTCGTCTCCGGTTCGTGTCGCACAGAGCGCGGCGTTGGGGTCTGCCCGTCCCGGTTGTGGAAAACCGCTAGTGGGCCTCGGACCAGTTCGCACCCTGTCCGGTGTCCACGACGATGGGCACGTCCAAGGGCATGGCGCCTTGCATCTCCTCGGTCACCATGGCGACGAGCCGCTCCATCTCACCCGGCGGGGCCTCGAAGAGCAGTTCATCGTGGATCTGAAGCAGCATGCGGGCGGCGTAGCCCTCCCGCGTCAGCCGCTGATCGATGCGGATCATCGCCAACTTGATCAGGTCGGCGGCGGTGCCCTGGAGCGGCGTATTGACCGCCACGTTGCGGGCCTGGGCGAACACGCGCGGATCGCCGCTGAGCAGATCGGGCAGGTAGCGCCGGCGCCCGAGCAGCGTCATGACGTAGCCCGTTTCACGCGCCGTCTCGATCGTCTGATCCTGGTAAGCCTTCACGGCGGGGTAGGTCGCGAAGTAGTTGTCGATGAAGGACTTGGCCTCTTGGAGCGTCACGCTGGTCTCGCGCGCCAGCCGCTGGGCCCCCATGCCGTAGATGACGCCGAAGTTCACGGCCTTCGCGCGGCTGCGCAGCGTGGACGTCACATCCTCCGGCGCCACCTTGAAAATGCGCGCGGCGGTGGCGCGGTGAATGTCCTCGCCGGCGCGGAAGGCCGCGCGCAGTCCCTCATCACCGGAGAGGTGCGCAAGGAGTCGCAGCTCGATCTGGCTGTAGTCCGCGGAGAGGAACGTCCAACCCTCCTCGGGCACGAACGCGGTCCGGATCGCGCGGCCCTCCTCGGAGCGGATCGGGATGTTCTGCATGTTCGGATCGCTCGACGACAGCCGCCCGGTCGCCGCACCCGTCTGGTGGAAGCTCGTATGAACGCGGCCCGTCTCCGGATTCACGTACGTGGGCAGCGTGTCGAGGTAAGTGCTCTTGAGCTTGCTGAGGCTGCGGTACGTGAGCACAAGCTGCGGCAGCTCGTGATACGGCGCGAGCTCGGCGAGCGTGGACTCGTCCGTGGCGTAGCCCGAGCCCTTGGCGGTCTTCTTGGGCTGCTTACGCCCGGCCTTCTTGTGCAGCTCGAGCTCGTCGAACAAGAGCGCGCCCAGAATCGCCGTGGAGCGGATGTTGAAGGGCTCACCCTTGAATTTGTGGATCTCGGCCTCCGCGGCCTCGATGCGGCCGTCGAGATCCGTGCCGATCGCCTCCAGCCGCTCGACCGCGAGCCGAATGCCGTTGCGCTCCATGCGGGCGAGCACGGGCACGAGCGGCATCTCGGCTTTGCGGAAGACCTCGGTAACGTTCTTCTCTTCGAGCTCAGCCTGGAGCCGACCGCGGAGTCGCCACGTGACGTCCGCGTCTTCGCAGGCGTACTCCGCGACCTTGGCCACGTCGACCTCGGCCATCGTGATCTCGTTCTTGCCCTTGCCGATCAGCGCGGACGTGGGGATCTTCTTGAGCCCGAGGTGGCGGAGCGCCAGGCCGTCGAGGTTGTGGATCCGGCTGCCCGGATCGGCGCAGAAGCTGGCGATCATGGTGTCGAAGTCGATGCCCGCGACGTCCACGCCGTAGCGGCGGACGATGTGGATGTCGTACTTCATGTTCTGGCCCGTCTTGGGCAGCGTCGGATCCTCGAGCACCCCTCGCAGCCGCTCCATGACGGCGGGCGCGTCAGCATCCACAACGGGCTGGTCGAACAGGGTGCCCGCCGCGGCCGGCGCGAACGCGCCCGCGGCCGCGAACATGGGCGGGTCGAGATTCACGGGCACGTACCACGCCTCGCCCTCGACCCAGGCGAACGACAATCCGACGAGTTTGGCGCGGTGCGGGTCGATGCCCGTTGTCTCGGTGTCCCAGGCGAAGCCGCCGGTCTCGCGCGTGGATTCCAACGCCTGCACGAGCTTCTTGAGCTTGCCCGGCGTGTCCACGAGGCGGTAGGCGACGTCCGGCGTGACGTCGTCGTCACCGGCCTCAAGGCGTTCGAGTCGCCCGCGGAAGTTCAGCTCGTCGTAGAGCGAACGCAGGAGCGGGATGTCCTTCTTGCCCTGCACGAGCGAAACGCCGGCGGGCAGCGGCACGTCCCGGTCGATCGTGACGAGGCGCTTGGACAGGCGCGCCTGCTCGGCAAACTCGATGAGCCGCTCGCGCGTGCGCTTCTGCGTGACCTCTTCGGCGTGCTCGAGCGCCTCGTCGAGGCCGCCGAACTGCTGCACGAGGGTGAGCGCGGTCTTGGGTCCGACGTTGGGAACGCCCGGCACGTTGTCGGATGAGTCGCCCATCAAGCCGAGCAGGTCGACGACCTTCTCGGGCGGCACGCCGAACTTCTCGATCGTCTCCGCGATGCCCATGATCTCGGGCTCGGAGCGGCCAGGCTTCATGACGTTGTAGAGCCGGACTTTCTCGGTCACGAGTTGGAGCATGTCCTTGTCGCCCGACACGATCCAGACGTCCTTGCCGGCCGCCTCGCCTTGCGTGGCCAGGGTGCCGATGATGTCGTCGGCCTCGTAGCCCGCCACCTGCAGGAACGTGATGCCGAGTGCCTCGACGCACTGCCGGATCCACGCGAGTTGCGGGATCATCTCCTCGGGCATCTTCTGGCGGGTCGCCTTGTAGTCGGGGTAGAGCGCGTGCCGGAAGGTGTCCTCCGGGCCGTCGAACACGACGACGATCTCCTCCGGCTGTTCCTCGAGGAGTACCCGATCCAGAGCGCTCAGAAAGCCGAACACCGCGCTCGTCTGCACGCCGTGGGCATTCGTAAGTGGGTTGCGTAGGAACGCGAAGTGGGCTCGGTAGGCGAGCGCCATGCCGTCCAGCAGGAAGATGCGCGGCGAGTCGGAGGCGGTGCGTTGGGGGGCCATGGGCGGCTGAAGATACCCAGCACGCCCCCCGGCCCGCGTCCGGAGCGTGGAAAACACACGTCGACCCGCGTCGCGGCGGTTTCGCGGTGCGAGCAGGACGCCAAGCGCATCAGCCATCGGAGCGGCCCGTGCGGGCTAGGATGTCGCGCGATGACGGAAGAACCGGACGCGCCCACGCTCTTCGTCGCCCGCGACCGGGCGCGTCGTTTCGCCCGCTACCTCGGCGACGCGCTCCAGGAGCGACGACTGCACTACCGCGGGGCCGACGTGGGCATGACCTCGCTCGTGGACGAGGCCGACATCGCGCTGGACGCGGTACTCAAGGATCTAGCCACGACCGTGAACGACATCTTGGACGGGCGCATTCGCGATCGTGAGCGCGGCTACACAGAGATGCCGCTCGTCGTGATGGCCGAGGGGCTTGCCGAGCGCGTCACGCTCGCGCGCGCGCTCGACCGGGCGCGCGCCGCGGGCACGCTTCCGGGGAAGGAGACGGCCACGCAGGTGATCCGCCTACTGGACGACGCGCTCATGCGCATCGACGGCTTCTGCGGCGCGTACGACGCCAAGCGTCCTATGGGGATGGCCCGCTCCACCGACGTGGCGCACATTCTCACCGTGCTTGAGCGCGAGCACGACGGGCGGCGCCGGCTGCTCGATCCGCGCGCGTCCGCGTGCGCGCCGTTTGACCGCATGCCCCCGGCGCTGGAGAGCGAGCCGCACGGCCTCGAAGACTTGCTGCGCGC